>JBILFS010000295.1:0-3494 GCA_044351455.1 Paludibacter sp.
TACCACAGGAAGTAGCCAGAATAGTTTATTCAATGAATGTTGGCGAAATCTCAAAACCTTTTGCTATGATGGACCCTGCAAAAAATAAAGAAGTTGTTGCGGTGGTTAAAGTTAAATCGAAGGTGACAACGCATAAAGCCAACATGATTGATGATTATCAGTTACTAAAAAACCTATACGAAAATAACCGGAAAGAAGATTTTCTTAAGGACTGGATCGCTAAAAAACAAAAAGAAACTTATATCAGCATCGATCCGGCATGGCAAAACTGTCAGTTCCAGTATCCGGGATGGATTAAAAAGTAAATGCTTTTGTTGATTAATTTTAAAATCTCATGCAGGAGATTCCTGTTGATAGTTACAGGGATCTTCTTCTTGTTTGGCAATCAGCTATTGGTTGCTCAGATTCAACATAAACAACTTCGAAAAGAAATTCTGGAGAGTCAAAACCCAACCAATAAATCATCTAAAAGCAAGAAAAAACAGACTAAGCTAAAGCCATTGCCAGCTCTAAAGCCTGTTGTTCCTGTTCGGACTCCTTTCGATTTACCGAATGTTAAAATTATATACCTGGAGAATGCAGAACTAATTTCATTCGATCAGTTAGTAAATCCTGACATGCAGGTTTTGGTTGGAAATGTGAAATTTCGACACGACAACGCTACGCTTAATTGTGATAGTGCTCATTTCTACAGAAATACCAATTCGCTAACAGCATTCAGCAATGTGAAAATTGTTCAGGGTGATACCTTGCATATGTATGGAGATGTGCTTTATTATGATGGAAATACCAAACTGGCGCGATTCAGAGATAAGGTAAAGCTTGTCAACAGAAAAACAACACTCACTACAGATAGTTTAAACTACGACCGCAACACACAACTGGCCTATTATTTTACCGGAGGAAAGGTTGTTGATGCTGAAAATACACTTACATCCATTTGGGGTCAGTATTCCACTGCATCCGAAGATGCGTTATTTAAAACAAAAGTTAAGCTGGTTAACAAGAGTTTTACTATGGAATCGGATACGCTCATGTATAACAGCAAAACTCATATTGCCAATCTTGTTGGTCCCACGCATATTCTTTATAAAGACGAAACTGATATTTATACCGATAAGGGATGGTATAATACAGAGACAGAAAGATCGATGTTGCTGAATCGTTCCCGTTTAATTAATAAAGATGGAAAATCTATTGTTGCGGATACAATTTTCTACGACAAATCGAAAAAATTTGGCGAATCTTTTGGCAAGGTCGTAATGAATGATACTGTTCAGAAATCAACACTGAAAGGTAATTATGTTTATTATAAGGAAGAAAATAAACTGGGTATCGCCACCGATTCTGCTTTGTTAGTTGATTGGTCGGATGCGGAAAAGCCCATGTATATTCATGCTGACACACTTCGGACTGAAAAGGACTCAATCTTTACAATCGCCATCGGATGGAATAATGCCCGTTTCTATAGGGAAGATTTACAGGGTCTGACTGACTCTCTTTATTTTACAACCAGGGATTCAGTCATTCACTTATTTAAACAGCCTGTTTTATGGCAGGAAAGTCAGCAGCTATCTGCGGATCAGATACATATATTCACAAAAAACAAAAAGGCTGAAAAAGTACACCTGGATCAGTCTGCATTATCAATAGAAAGAGTTGATTCCTTATATTTTAATCAACTCTCCGGAAAAGAAATTACAGCCTTTATGGATAGTGGGGCATTAAAAAGGGTAGAGGTTAATGGGAATGCCGAAACCATTTATTTTGCCAGAGACGATGCTGATTCCACGCTTATCGGGGCTAATAAAACCGTGAGTAGTCTGGTTGTCATGCACTTCATTGAGAAAAAGATCGACCGAATCATATTGACTTCTGCATCTGAAGGCACTTTTTGTCCGATGCATTTATTGAAAGACGAATTTATATATCTCCCCACCTTCTTTTGGATTGAAAAACAACGACCAAAATCGGGTGAAGATGTCTTTACAAAGCATCCCGTAGGACTGCGACCAAAATTTGATTTTGATGTTCCGGATAAGGGGGATTCCGAACCGAAAGAATAGCTGAAATTCATCGAAAATCAATAGCTTTTTTCCTCAAATTAATTTTCTGAAAATAGAAATATTAATTATCTTTGTGCTTTGCAGAAATAAGAAATTATTTATGTATAGCTTAAAGTGATTAATATGAAAAAAATTATTCTTCCATTCGTCGTCCTTTTCTTCTTTTTTTACAATCTGCAGGCAGCAAACAAAGAACCAATGAAATATGGGAAACCTGATCAGACCGATCTGGAGATGCAGGTTTATGCACCTGATTCAAGTGCACAGGCAGTTGTTTTGTGCAACTATGGCTATTTAGACTCCCGTCAGTTTCAGTTTGTACATCAAATACGAATTAAAATTCTGAAGGAAACAGGAAAAGATTTTGGAAATTTCTTTGTTCCGGCATCAGAAAAAGCAACTGTCAGGGGACAGGTTGTTAATCTGGAAAATGGCAAACCGGTTATTACCAAATTATCCAAAGAAGGTATTTTTATAGAGCGTGTTACCCGAAACAATTTCAGGGCAAGGGTAGCAATGCCCAATGTGAAAGCAGGTTCGGTCATTGATGTGGAATTTTTTTATCAGGGATTGCCCACTTATTGGGAATTTCAGAAAACAATACCTGTTAGATGGAGCGAACTTATTCTGGAAGAAAACATGTATGTAAACTTCAGGAAAAATATGACAGGCTATGTGCCGCTAACTGTATCAACCGGCGACAGGTGGGTGGCTTCAAATGTTCCTGCATTTGAAAAGGAATCGTTTGTTAATAATTTTGAAAATTATCTTTCAAGAATGGAAATTGAAGTTGCCAGCATCAATATCCCGGGTTCTTATTATAAAGAATATGCCACATCCTGGGATGCTGTTGCTAAGACACTACAACTCGATAATGAGTTTGGATTGCAAATATGGGGCCCGAATTTCTATATGAATGATCTTGAAAAAGAAATAAAAAAAGCAGCAACAGATCCTTATCAACGTATGGAACTGGCTTTTAATGCAATTAAGAAATTCAAATGGAACAACAAAAATTCAATCTGGCCGTCATCCGGAGGTATTTCTTATACTTATGGCAAAAAAGCCGGAAACTGTACCGACATCAATATGAGCCTGGTTATCCTGCTTAAAAAATTAGATATTGATGCGAATCCTATGCTGTTAAGTACGCGTGATAATGGTTTATTGCCTCAGTATTCCGTAAGTTTTGATAAGTTGAATTACATGGCTGTTCAGGCTGTAATACGCGATACAGTTTATGTATTGGATGCAACTGAGGAAAATCTACCGGTAAATATGCTTCCTCAACGTGCCCTGAACGGACGTGCCATTGTTGTTTATAAGGACGGACATAGCTGGCAGGATCTGACGCCTTTAAAAAAGGATAAATCCAATGACTATTTCATTGGCACTTTAGCTGCTGATGGTACTATAAAAGGAGAATGG
>JBILFS010000002.1:0-25849 GCA_044351455.1 Paludibacter sp.
TGCCTTTGATAAAAGAGAAGAATATAAATCCTTCAATTCAGAAGATGATTATCTAAAATCAGTTGAGAGTAATATAAAGGGACTTTCTATTGAGAGCTATAAAATCACCAATCTGGATAGTCTGAATAACCATTTACTCGAAAACATGCAAGTGACTTTGAAGAATAGTTTCAATAGGGTTGCAAACCAGATATTTCTTTGTCCTTTTTTGTTTGATAAATTTACAGAAAATCCTTTTAAAGCAAAAAGCAGATTATATCCTGTTGATTTCTTAACGCCAATAGACAAGAAAGTTACACTTAATTTGAATTTAGCTGATGGGTGGATTATTGAACAACTACCAAAAAGTGTCAGAATGAGTATTACTGATAAAAGTGCGTCTTTTACATATTCAATCCTTGCTAATGGGAATCAAATACAATTAGCTTTTCGACTATTGATTAATAAGCCTGTTTATATCCAAACTGAATATGAGGAACTTAAGTCATTTTTTGATGAATTGGTAAAAAAACAAAACGAAATGATTGTATTAAAAAAGGCATAATTTTTAAACAGATGAAAAATGTATTGATGTTTTTTTATATTCTTGGATGTGTTACTCATACATGGTCTGCTGAACCACAATATCCTGTAAGTTCAATTCCGGAACAATTGAAAACGAATGCTCATACTGTATATCGCTATTATAAAAGTGAAATGGAGATAGTGAATGAAAATTCGGTGAAAGTAAAAATTACAGAAGTAAGAACTATCCTGAATAAAAACGGAGAAGACAATGTTTTTTTCAGAGAGTTATACAATCCGATGAACAAGATAACATCGGTTAAGGGTGCAGTTTATAATGATGCTGGTAAAAAAATCAGATCTCTTAGTGGTGAAGACGCAACTGATGTCAGCAATATGGGCTCTTCTATGTTTGATGAAAACAGGGTTAAATCAATAGACCCAAAGTATCTGACCTATCCAATGACCGTTATGTATGAATATGATCTGACACTCAAACAATCACTGTTTTTACCGGGATTTTTCGTGAATGGTAGTAATACATCCTATGAGCAGGTAGAAATATCTGTAACAACACCCGGGGATTTTAAATTGAAATATAAGGAATATCAATTTCCGGTAAAATGTAATATCACCTCCAAAGGTGATAAGTCAGTCTATTTATGGAAGTTTAATGCTTTACCCGCAAGAATTAGTGAGCCTTTTTCTCAACACTATAAACCGAATACGCCAACGCTGCTATTGACCTCTGAGAATTTCAGTGTGGATGATTCTTCCGGCTCTACAAATAGCTGGAAGGCATTCGGCGATTGGTCCTATCAGTTAAATAAGGGAAAGGATAATCTTCCTGAAGGAACAAGAAACGCCATCAGGGAGCTTACTACAGGGCTTAAAACTGATATTGAAAAAGTGAAGGCAGTTTATGAATTTATGCAAAAGAAAACCAGGTACGTTAGTGTGCAAATTGGTATTGGTGGGTGGCAACCATTTGCTGCTGAAATCGTTGATAAAAATTCCTACGGTGATTGTAAAGCTTTATCCAATTATACACAGGCGCTTTTAACTGCAGCGGGTATTAAGTCTCATTATGTGTTGGTGCAGGCAGGATCAGGTGCCAAAGAAATTGATACCGGATTTGTGTCAAGTCAGTTTAATCATGCTATTATTTGTGTGCCACTGAAAAATGATACTATCTGGCTCGAAACAACCAGTCAATTGTCACCCTTTGGTCATACAGGTAAGTTTACCGACGATCGTTTGGTGTTGTTGATTGATAGTGGCAATAGCAGATTAGTTAGAACAAGGGTTTATCCTGCTACTGAGAATTCCATCAACAGAACTGCGAATGTAATTATTACAGAAGATAAATCAGCTAAAGCAGTTGTCGGGACAATGTATACAGGACTGGCTTATGATATGATGACTGATATTATTTATTCAGATAACAATGAAAAGAAAAGAAAGATTACCAACAGAATCGATATTCCGGGCTTTGTTTTAAACGATTTTTCGTTGACTGAAAACCGGTGTCGGGTTCCTGAGGTAAAGGAGTATCTGAATCTGGATATTAACAATTGTATTCAAAGCATGAATGGTTCTGTCGAACTTTTGTCGCTGAATTTAATGAATAAAATGACCAGTATTCCTGATAAAATCAGAAACAGGAAAAATGAACTTTGTATCCGCAGGGCATATATGGAAAACGATTCCATCACATACACCCTCCCGGCAAATTATGTAGTGGTTGAAATTCCTGAAAGCCATAGATTTGAAACTCCATATGGAAAATATGAAGCAACTGTAAAATGTGCAGCAAATACAGTTACATACATCCGCAGGTTTCAACTTTTTAAAGGACTATTCCCTTCGGATGAATATGCTGCATACAGAGAATTCATGGAAAAAGTAGCTGTATCTGATGAGCTTTTGCTGCCAGTGAAACGTACATATTAAAATAATTATTAACTCACAAAGTAATGATTATTTTAACATGGTAAGTTCCATCTGACAATAAAAATTGATTAAATTAAGCTATTCAAAATCCTGTTCCGGATGTTCAGAAAACTGAATACTTCCCTGAACTTCTTTTCCAAATCTGCTGATTTTCTTATTGATGATAAGTGTTGAGGGGATGTTCTCAAGCTTGTTACTATTCACTTCAGCCAATATATTCCAGGTTTGATAACTGATAAGCATCAGATTAAATTTCGAAAACCCTGTACTTCCGGTTCGTGGAGCTTTAATGGTTTTTACAGAATCAGGGAATGATTGTGTTATTGATGTTAGTTGTTTACGAAAAGTATCTTCAGTAGAAAGTAACTTATTTTCATCCACAAATGAAATCTGTGTCTTGGGATTATTTTTCAGTAATCTGTGCGCATATCTTACAAGGAAATCATCTGATTTCTCCTGAAGAATTACCAATGCAGTATTCACTTCAGCGAAATTTCTATTGATAAATACACCCACACTACAATTGCTATGTTCGATGAAATATCTTGTCTTATCTTTTATCAACGAACCCGGATAAAAAATTTCCTGAGATTTATTTACATTCCTGAGAAATTGTTGCAACCACTGATTTTTCAGTAATATATTTTTGCTTTTAACATAGGAAATCCCTGAAAGTGAAACACCTGCTCCAACTAAAAGGAAATCAAAATTCTGATAATTAACAGTTTTTACAACTCCGGCTTCAATATTATCGGTAATTTTATATTCATTTTCCAAAGGAATTTCCAGTCTTTCAGCTTCAGCATTGATACCTTTGAAACTTTCTCTGGCAAATTCTTCACCGTATATAGGATTTGTATTGGAGCCCGGAGTAATGTGTAAAGCTGTAACGTGCAGCGTGTTTTTAACGCCGTCTAAAGCTGTTTTTGCAATATTCAGTAAATGTTTGCCGTTTTCAGGATTACCCAGGGCAATAAGCACTTTAAATATACCCTGAGCTTTCTGAGTTCTGAATTGTTCTTCCAGATTTTTCTCGGGGAATATTTTCTGAATAAGGGCTAAAAGCGGTGTGGTCATGAAAGTGGTAACCAATGCCATCAACACAAGCATCACAAAAATCGGCTTGGGCAAAATACCAAGTTCAAATCCGATGTTTAAAACAACAATCTCCATCAAGCCCCTGGTATTCATTAAGGTACCGATTGATAAACTATCGCGCCAGCTTTCACCCATAAGTTTGGCTGCAAATGTGCCGCCTGCAAACTTTCCGAAGATTGCAAATGCTATAACCAATCCGGTTACTGACCATAAATATGGGGTGTTTAACAATCCAACTTCAGTGCGCAATCCGGTATAGACGAAGAATAATGGTAATAGTAAAGTAAGTGATAAATCTTCAATTTTTTCAATGATAAGTTTTCTGAAATTAGGGATCTCAGGCATGATAACACCTGCTAAGAATGCACCAAACAAAGCATGAATACCAATAATCTGGGTCGCAGCAGCTGATAAAATTAGTATTAACAGGATGAATGCCACAACATTCTTATTCAGCACCTCAATATTGCTGTATATTTTACCTATTCTTTGCATGAATGGCTTGATAACCATCAACATAAACAAGATAAATCCTATTGATAATCCTATTGTAAGAAGTGAGCTTGCAAAACTTCCTGTTTTAGCGATTGCAATTACAGCAGCTAATAAACACCAGGCAGTAACATCATCAAATGCAGCACAGGCAATGGATATCTGTCCGAGATGTGTTTTTGTTAGTCCTTTCTCCTGAACAATTCTGGCAAGAACCGGAAAGGCAGTGATACTCATGGATATACCAATGAATAATGCAAAGGATAAGAAATCTGTATGACCTGCGGCAAATTCTTCATAAAACATGTAGGCAAAAAGCATCCCCATAAAATAAGGAATGATTATACTGGCATGACTTATCACGTAAGTTGCTCCCATTTTACTTTTCAAAAGTCCGAGGTTTAACTCCATACCAATCACAAACATAAAAAGTACAAGACCAACCTGACTTAATATATAAAGATTCCCAAGGGATTCAGCCGGGAAAAGGAATTGATATGTTTCAGGATAGAAAAAGCCAAGGAGGGATGGTCCGAGTAATATCCCGGAAAGAATTTCTGCAATTACCGTAGGTTGACCAATTCTTACGAAAAACCAGCTTATAATCCTGGAAACAACTAAAATTGCAATGATTTGCAACAGGAGCATCCCTACAGGTTCGGCCATATTATGCCCAAAAGACGTCTTGACTGAATCCCAAAAGCCTTTGGATTCAGGGCCATGTGTTGTAAAGAATTCTCCTGCGTCAAAATTTTCGGCTTGCGTGAAAAGATAGTATGTTAGCCCTACAAAAGCTGAGAGCATTAAGATATAAAATATCCAAACTTTTAAATACTTTCTGTTCATATTTGTTTAAAGTGCTTTTTGCAAATATAATAAAAAAGGTTTGAATTAACCAATCACAGACTTAATTTCTTCAAGACTTACCAATTTATTTACAATGGCATAAATAGTCAAACCAGCCGTACTGTGTATCTCGAGTTTACGTGCAATATTTCTTCTGTGAGAGATGACAGTATGTGTCGAAAGAAATAGATTTGATGCAATGTCTTTATTTGTAAGTCCTTTCACGACACCTTTCAGCACTTCTATTTCTCTGTCGGATAGCATTTCATTTTTTTCCGGTGTTAGAATTGTTCCGTCAATGGAGGACATTTTCCTTTCCAGATTTTCAACATAGGGCACAAAAAGCAAATCCTCAACCATATTATGTCTTTCTAAATCCTTTTCGCAGGCAGAAAGATCAAACAAAACTTCATTCAACAAATAATCGGGCTCATGTGCAGGGAAATATCTGATAAGAATGTTCTTCAGATCACTCAGTTTAGAGTCAATATTTTCATGATTTTTTTCAAAAACACTGATGCTATATCCCGCGTCTTTTTTACCTCCGGCTAATTGTTGGGCATAGGGAAAAACTGTTTTATTTTCGTAATCCATATGCTTTTGTACTTCTTTAACGTAGTCGTCGAAAAACTTCAGGATCATTTTTTTGTACGGATCTTCCTGAAATGACTCTTTAACAGCATCAAGGAGTTTTTTTCTGATCAGTGGAAGTTTGAATTTTATAAAGAAATCATGGGCATTTTTCAGATATAAAACCAATGCGTCAATCGAAATTCCTTCAGGCGAGATCGATGAAACTTTATAACCTGATGAAATGAAATTGACCACTGAGATAAATGTATTTACATCAACCTGTTTCTCAAGACAAACTTCCCTGATGGTTTTATCACCAAAACCCAATGAGAAGCCAAAACGAGTAATGGTAAGCAAAAATGAGGAGTCTTCTTTTAGAAGCTCCAGCATTTTATTGGATGATGTAAATGTGGTTTTTGTCATTTCTTTTTGCCCTGAAATTTCTTCAGAGATTCTTCCATTTCAGCCACATCCTCACTTTTCTTATCTCTGGCAGTTCTTATCGCTCTTTCCTGATAGAAAATCGCATTTTTCTTATCACCTCTGTCATATTGTATATGTGCAAAAGTATCCATATATGCAGGATTTTCAGGTTCTTCAGTCATACTTCTTTTTGACCATTCCGAAGCTAATTTCAAAGCCGCCTTATCCTTGAAAGTTTTGTAATTCTCAAAGATAGTCCATGCAATGGTATTCAACTGAGAGGGTTTTACTTCATTATTGCTGAGATAATCAGTTGCGGTGGCAATAAATTCTTTCCAAAGTGCTATATCTGTTTTGTCCTTTAGATATTTCGAATTGGAAACACTGAATTTTACGAATCTTTTATGACTGACAAATAAATCATTGTCGATTTCTTTTAATGCTTCATATTTATCAGGCGTAGCTCGATAAATAGCAGTGAAACTATCCCATAACTTATCGTTCACGGCTTTGTTGCCAAATTTTTCTTTGTATGTATTAATTTTACTGATGAAGAATTGAAAAGCCTGATTGTCGGGATTATTTAAATGTTCTTTGTAAAGCTCCCAGGTTTCAGGACTGAATTTTTCGTCGTAAGAAGTGAGTCTGAAATGATCGTTAAGTAAAGAATCGGTGTTTGCAGCTCTGTAGTTTAAAGTCAGGTATTCTTTCAGGGTTGCGGCTGTACGATCGCCCTGATTGAGTTTTTTTACCACAGATCTAAAATTTTTATCACCGTTTGTAGCGGTTTTACTTATTTCAAGAAATGCAGCTGCATCCGGTGTTGAGCCAATACCACGATGGATAACTTCACCATTTGTATCAAGATATAAGTAGGTTGGATACCCTTTTACCTGATATTTTTGTTTGATTTTCATACCGTATGGCTTTTCCATATCATATTTCAGGTTGATGAAATTGCTGTTGTGAAATTTCCCAACGGTCTCATCAATAAAAATATTATTGGCCATAAATTTACACGGACCACACCAAACTGCATAACAATCGATGAATACCAGTTTGTTTTCTGCTTTGGCTTTTGAAAGTACCCGATCTAATACCGTATCGTTCAAAAACTCAATCCCTTTGTTTTGCGCCATTGTTGTAAAGGAAGTAATCAGCAGTACCGAAAATATTAATTTTTTCATTTTGATTTGAATAATTTCTGATAAATAAGTGAATTTGAGCAATTAATGTTTATAATTTTACAAAAATAAGAAAAATTAAACTGATAACAATTGATTTCGTTTTTTTATCTTTGTCTTTTTAAATTCCATATGGTGAATATATACGAAGATTATCAATATTTTCTGAAATTCGAGAAAGCACTTTCGAAAAATTCAGTGCTGGCTTACAGACGGGATTTAAATAAACTGATGCAGTTTTTAGAATTTAAGGGAATAAAACTTCCTGATGCCGGACAAGCGGATTTGCTGGGTTTTGTTACTCACCTGGCTCAATCCGGAGTAAAGCCAAGAACGCAGGCAAGAATGATTTCCGGCATGAAATCCTTTTATCATTTTATGATTTACAAATCCTTAAGAGAAGATGATCCCACTGCTTTGATTGAAGGGCCGAAAACAGGACTTATTTTACCGGATGTTTTATCCGAAGGAGAAATTGAAAGGATCATGCAATGTATAGATTTATCAAAACCAGAGGGGCAAAGAAACAAGACCATGCTCGAAGTCCTTTATGGTTCCGGAGTCAGGGTTTCAGAGCTCACAGGTATAAAAATTTCAGACCTGAATCTGGATGAGGGTTATATGAAGGTTGAAGGAAAGGGCAGTAAACAAAGACTTGTACCCCTTTCGGATCCATCCGTACAAATGATTCATTTGTGGATGATAGATCGGCATTTACTTGATGTGAAAAAAGGACAGGAGGATTTTCTCTTTCTGAACAGAAGGGGTCATCAACTTACCAGAGCCATGGTATTTCATATCATCAAAACATTGACAGAGCTCGCCGGCATTCAAAAAAAGATAAGTCCGCATACCTTCCGGCACTCTTTTGCAACCCATTTACTGGCCCACGGAGCCAATCTCAGGGCCATTCAACAACTTCTCGGTCACGAATCAATAACAACAACAGAAATTTATACACACATGGATTTGCATTTCCTGAAAGAAACATTAATCACTTGTCATCCGTTTTTTAAGAAAAGATGAAAGAAGTGCAGCTATTCAGACTGATTTTTACGGCAATACTTATTTGTCAGTATGTTTTTGCTTCATCAGCAGAAACTTTGGTTGTTGGTACTGTTAGAAACCAAACCGATAAGTTGCCACTGGAGGCAGTAAATGTTTATTTCGAAGGAACAAAGAAAGGCACTCAAACCGATGATGAAGGATTTTTCATGCTTAAATCGGAGGGTAATGAATCGACTTTAATTTTTTCAAGTGTGGGATATAAAACGAGAAAAATTAAAATTAAACCAGGAGAAACCAATGGGGTAAATATTGAACTACAGGAGGATATAAATCTGCTGAATGAATTCTTTGTGTTGCCCGGGATTAATCCTGCTCTGGATATTATGAAGAAGGTTTGGCAGCAAAATCAGGAAACAAAAAGAAGATTTGCTTTGTTGAATCCGACATTCGAAACGCAGCTTTCAATATTCAGAAAATTGAATCCCGGAAGAAAGGATAAAAAAATTGATGAAATGCTTTTTAATGATAACGGCTTTCAGCGTGATTCCACTCGTTATCTCCTGTTGTATCAAATAAAAGGGTTGAAAGGAAAAATGACTGACACAACCGCTTACACTTCTTTTGAAAAACAGGATAATTTCAATATTCTTCTTGAAAGATTCACTGGCGAAATCAATAAACATCTTGATTTCACTGAAAAGAGTATGACCCTCTTTTCACGAACATTTGTTAGTCCTTTGGCCCCAAATTCTACCATTCATTACCGGTTTTATTTGTCTGATAGTCTGATGGTTGATAACAAAAAAACATATAAGATCAGATATTTCAGTAAAAATCCTGCAATTTCGGCATTTAATGGAGAAATTACTGTTGATTCTGTTTCAATGGGTGTTATTGGAATTAATGCAACACTTCCGGGCAATATCAATTTGAATTATATTAGAAAAATGGAAATTTTTCAGCGTTTTCAGTTTCTGAATAATACCGGTTGGATTCCTCAGGACATACGATTGCTGGCAAATCTGGATTATAAAATTGGTGCAGCTGAAGAAGAAAAGGATTTAGATGGGGTGCATTATTTTATCAATAAGAAGTTTTATCAGGATAGAGATACTTCAATAGTAATTAATTCTTCTCTAAAACATGATGCCATAAATACTCAATATCAGGATATTGAAATTGATTCAGATTTACAGGGATTTATAAAAACTGCCCAATGGATTGCTGATGCTGTAGTTACAGGATATATCCGGGCAGGCAAGTTTGATATTGGTAAAATTAATCAATTAGCCAGGCTGACAGAGAATGAGGGTTTCAGAATGAATATACCGTTCCGTACGAATGAAAATCTTTTTAAAAAGATGTCTTTTGGAGGATATGGTGGTATTTCAACCCTGGATGGTCAATTATCATATGGCCTGGAAGCAGGACTTAAATTACCGGGAGTAAAAAAGTCGGTCTTATCATTTCAATACGTCTCCGACAGGCATATTCCCGATTACAATCTGAACAATTATGTGATTCGGGAAGATCCGTTTTACAGTACTGATGAAGCACTTTTTACGACTATATTTGCATTCAGAAAAGGGGGAGTAGTAACGCCACGGAAAACTTTGGAAGTTCAGTGGATGAAGGATTGGTCGTCAGACTTTGAAACATCTGTCTATTTCAGAAATCAGCGTTTTTTTAATGATGTGAGTTTCCCGCTTTTTTTAGACGGACAACAACTTTCATCAATCAATATTCAATCGCTGACATTTTTTGCAAGATATTCAACAGGAGAGAAAACTTACGAAGATCATCTCCAAAGAATTTATTTGAATAACAATAAACCGGTTTGGACATTTTTTGCGGAAATTGGTAAACCAACGTTTGCAACTTCAACTACCGGCTATTTTAAGGTTGAAGCCAATGTAAGGCAAACGCTGAATTTTTCAACAGGGCAATGGAACTGGATGATTGAAGGAGGTTATGTTGCGGGTGATGTTCCGTATTTTCTGCTTAAAATACCCGTAGGAAGACAATCTGTAAACTTCGATCGCAATGCCTATAATATGATGGAACATCGTGAATTTGCAATGGATAAATATCTGAGTCTGCATCAGGAATTGGTTTTCAACGGTGTCATTCTCAATAAAATACCCTTGGTTAAGACATTAAAACTAAGGGAAATTATTTCATTGAAATGCCTCACCGGAAGTTTGAGCTCCCATTATGAACCTGGTGCTGATTTGCCCATCAACATGCATGCATTTCCCGGGTTTTATGCAGAAGCAGGTATTGGAATTTCCAATGTTTTCCGGGTTTTTTCAATTCAGGCAGTTCGCCGGCTTACATCTTCTGATCAAAACAAATGGGGTTTGATTGCAGGTGTGCGTGTTCACTTTTAAAAGAATGATTATCTTTGCATAAAAATTAGTTGAATATGAATTATACTGATTTAAAAATATCCATCATTGGTGCCGGAAATATGGGTGGTGCCATTGCCCGTGGATTGGCCGGTGCCGGTAAAATAAAAGTTTCAGGAATTACCATCAGTGATGTAAACAACAGTTCTCTGGAAGCCCTGAAGTTGGCTTTTCCGGAAATCAATGTTAGTAATTCAAACAGGGAAATTGTCAAAGGTGCTGATATTATTATCCTGGCAGTTAAGCCCTGGCTTGTCGAAACTGTATCCGCTGAAATCAGGGAATTAATTGATTATGAATCACAATTGATCATTTCTGTAGCGGCAGGCGTTAGTCTGAATCAATTGCATGACTTTTTTATCGGCGAGGCAATGATTTTCAGATTGATACCAAACACTGCGATTGAAGTTTCCGAAAGTGTTTCTACAGTATCCGGAAGCAATGTATCCAAAGATCAGGAAATACTAATCAGTGAGTTATTCGGGGAATTAGGTAAAGTATTTATTGTTCCTGAAAATCAACTAAATGCATTTATGTCACTTTCGTCCTGTGGTATAGCCTATGCATTCAGATATATCAGAGCTGCCATGGAAGCAGGTGTGGAAATGGGTGTTTATCCTCAAACTGCAAAGGAGGTTGTGCTCCAAACACTTAAAGGTGCTGTGGCATTGCTTGAAAAAACGAATGCCCATCCTGAAGCAGAAATTGACAAGGTAACTACACCGGGAGGAATCACCATTCGTGGTTTAAATGAAATGGAGGCTCAGGGATTCAGTAATGCCGTTATTAAAGGGTTAAAAGCATCAAAACTACCCTGATATTTGTGTAAAAAAATTAAAATAAATATCCAATGCAGGTTTATAATCTTTCCGATAATAATTCAATTTTAAATCAATACCTGAAGGAAATCAGGTGTGTTGAAATCCAGAAAGACCCGCTTCGTTTCAGAAGAAATCTGGAAAGAATTGGCGAAATAATGGCTTATGAAATAAGTAAATCCTTAAGTTATGCTCAGGAAGATGTAATAACTCCACTGGGTATTGCTCCTGTAAATACGATTCAGGATAATATTGTGGTTTCCACTATTCTTCGTGCCGGTTTACCATTTCATCAGGGCTTTCTGAGTTATTTCGACAGGGCGGAAAATGCATTTATTTCTGCCTATAGAAAATACAAGGATGCTTTAAAGTTCGAAATTTATATTGAATATATTGCTTCTCCCGATTTGAATGGTAAGACCCTCATTATCACCGATCCTATGTTGGCAACAGGTGGTTCTATGGAACTTGCATACGGTGCTTTGCTCACGAAAGGAACACCAGCTCACATCCATATCGCATCAGTAATTTCCAGTCAGCAGGCAATCGATTATATTCAGAAATCATTCCCCGATGCTAAAACAACCGTTTGGACTGCCGCAATTGACCCTATATTGAACGATCATTCCTACATTGTACCTGGTTTGGGCGATGCCGGTGATCTTGCATTCGGTGAGAAACTTTAAGGCGTTGGGTTGTTGACATATTCTATTTTTTACCAAAATGTTAAAAAAATAGCGAAAAACCATTGATTGTTTGGATAACACACTCATAAATTGTAGATTTGCTTTTTTAGTTTTTATATAGATGTTTCCGTTTGCGGGGTTTAGTGTATTTTCCGTTGAATGAAAAGCATAATTCGTAATTATATAAAAATTTAAGCAAGATTAAAGAAGTTATTAACTAATTTTACAAGTATGATGGAAAAACAATATATGAATTACCTGTTATATTTTAGCATTTTGTTGATTCTTAATTCCTGTGCTAAACCATTACCATGGCCGGAGTCACCGCTTTACGACTTTTCGAAACAAGAAATGGAGAAAGCTACTGTTTTGGATGTTGATTCAATAAAGAAACAACTTGTTGGACATTATGCTCATTACGACGTTGTATCATACGAAGATTCAACAACGCAATCGCCCATGTTCACCTTTGTTATTTCCTATGGTTTTACCGACTTTTACCTCGATAGTGAAGGTAATTTAATGCAATCGCATAAATTTCTCAGCGCTTCGCATAAAATAAATCAGGAAAATATTACCTCAAAATTCAGCGAAAAGGCAGTGCAAGCCATTAAGCCTCAGGATCAAAAAGTGGAGATAAGTATGAAAGATGGCAAATGGCATATTTTACGTCCTCCAACGCCTTCATTGTTAGGCATTACAGGTGACCCTTCGAAACCACTTTCGAAAGATCGGAACGATCCGAATTTAATCGATCCTGATGGTGATGGCAAACCGGGCGTAACCGTTAAAATAAGCATCGCAAATATTATTAACGGCGAAATTTACATTACCCGAAGAGAAATTTTCACACATTTTCTTACACTGAATAACGATGGTACTTTAACAGGATATGTGAAAGATGATTCGGAACAGTTCGTCGTTGGTGCTTCATTGAAAATTTTGGATCAGGCTTCAAATAACTTTCAACATCCGTCGAAAGGAATGAATCCGGTTTTATTGGTCCCCATAAGTGAAGATATCAATACCCTGGAGAAATTAATGGAGATACGGGATAGTATCTTCCCAAAAGAACCAGCCTTTATCTCAAAGTAATACCTTTTTTTGAGATAAAAGATTACAGATATTGATTTAACAAATACTACTAACAATACAATATGGATAGCAATTCAGTTACTAATACAGATGGTTTTACCATCGATTCTGTTGACAAAATAAAAGAGTTATGGTCAAAAACCTACAATACTGCAGGTAAACCCGACTGGTCGCATATTATTCCTTATTATGCTAAGGATATGGAGTTCAAAGACTCTATTCAATATATAAAAGGTATTGAAGATTTTACAGCAATGACGGAACGTTTATCAACCCGATCGAACGACCTGAAAATGCGCATTGTTAATGCCACAAAAAATGGATCGATGATTTTTGTTGAATGGGAAATGACCATTATTTTCAAAAAACGACCAAGTTCAATCATGTATGGAGCAAGCAGGTTGACTTTAAATGAGGAAGGCAAAATTGTTTATCAAAGAGATTACTACGACTTGTGGGGTGATATTTTTGATAATATTCCTCGTTTTAATAAAATCTACAGAAAGTTCATGCATAACAAATTTGGTTGAAACACTATGACAAAAAATAAATTTTTTTGGAAGTATTTTAAACAGTACGAAGTTTCTCAAATAGTGGCTATGATAAAAAATGGCGGAAAGGATCCTCTTATCTGTTCTGATCGTTTTGAGAACAAACTGGTTGTAATAAGCGGAACAACTTCGGGGATAGGGAAATTTACCGCAATGAAATACGCTTCAATGGGCGCAGACTTACTCTGTATAAATCGTAATGAGGAAAAATCGATTGAACAAAAGAAAGAAATTGAGTCAGTCTACCCCGTAAAGTGCGATTATTTGATTGCCGATTTAAGTAAGCTAAAAGATATCCACGCAGCAGCAGACCAGCTTTCGAAAATGGAAAGGCCGATTGATGTGATTATTCATAATGCAGGAATAACCCTTTCAAAACAGAGATTAACAGAGGAAGGATTTGACTTTGTATTTGTTGTAAACTATCTTTCTACATTTATCATCAATTATAAATTGATGGAAAAGCTTAAAAATCAGTCATGTGCACGAATCGTTATGAATAATTCAGAAGGACATCGTTTTGTGCCCTGGGGGCTTTGCTTAGATGATTTGCATTGGAAGAAAAGCCGCTATACCGGATTGAAAGCTTATGGTTCAGCTAAACTTGCACAACTGCTTTCGATGCACATTTTCAAAGAAAAGTTTGCCGGTTCGAATGTAACCATCAACTCCATGCATCCCGGAGCTGTGGAATCTGATACAGGTAAAGATAATGACCGTTTTTACAAATGGTACAAAAAAAATGTATTGACAAAAATGCTGAGACCTACCGACATTGCTGCTGATGCACTTTATTATTTAGGCGTTTCTGAAAATCTGGAAGGCATAAGTGGTAAGTTTTTTAGTTTAACAACTGAAGAAATTCCTTCGCCACCAGCCTGGGACATTGATGAAGCCAGGAAACTTTGGGATGTGAGTATAAACCTCGGCAACTTAAAAGAAAACTGAATTTCAAAACAGAACACATGACAAACAATCATTACCATACCATCATTGTAGGAGGCGGAATTGCAGGCTTAACTGCTGCTGCTTATGCTGCCCGGGAAAAGAAAGGCGTGCTTCTTCTCGAAAAAAACGATAAGTGTGGTGGATTAGTCAGTTCTTTCAAACATAAAGGATTTCAGTTTGAAGCAGGGGTTCGTGCGCTGGAAGATGCCGGAATAATTGTTCCTATGCTTCAGGATCTGGGTATTGAACTGGAATTTGTGAAAAGTCCGGTTACGGTTGGTATCGAGAAGGATGTCCTGCACATCAAAGATAAAAGCAGTGTTGGTGATTATGCGCTTCTTTTAAAAAAGTATTATCCTGAAAGTGAGGATGAAATTGATGCAATAATAAAAACCATTCGTCAAATAATGAAACACATGGATGTACTCTATGGTGTAGCTAATCCTTTTTTTAAAGATTTGAAAAGCGACCGGAATTACATCTTCAAAGAGTTATTGCCCTGGCTGCCAAAATTCATTTTTACAATTGGAAAAATCAACAAAATGAATATGCCTGTTGAAAGCTATCTTGAGTCGGTGATTAAAAATCAATCGCTCAGGGATATTATTTCTCAGCATTTTTTCCGACAAACACCTACCTTTTTTGCCCTTAGTTATTTTTCGCTTTACCTCGATTATAAATATCCCGTCAATGGAGTTGGTTCATTAGCTGATGCTGTTTATAAGAAAGTGTTGGAATTGGGTGGAGAGGTGAAAACGAAAACAACAATAACTGAAGTGAATGCCCAACAGCAATGGGTTAAAGACGAGCAAAACAACATCTATACCTACGATAATCTTATTTGGGCTGCCGATTTAAAATACTTTTATAAAAATACATCTGTTCATGGGCTTGCACCAAAAATTCAAACAAAATTTGAGCAGGAAAAGAACGCTATGCTTGAACGACGAGGTAGCGACTCTGTTTATTCCTTGTTTTTAGAAGTTGACGAGCCACTTGAAACCTTTAAAAAGATTGCCAGTGGTCATTTCTTTTATTCTCCTTCCCGTTTAGGTTTGGGTGATCTTCATACCCTCGAACTAAACCGACTGATTGACAATTGGTCAGGTGTTACAAAGGATGAACTGTATGCCTGGCTCGATAAGTTTACGGCATTGAACACATATGAAATTTCCATTCCCGGACTGAAAAACGCAAGCTTTGTACCCAAAGGTAAATCAGGCATCATTATCAGTTTTTTAACTGAATTTGATTTGTTCGAAAAACTCAAAGAATCAGGTTGGTACGATGAATTTAGAAAAGAACTGGAAACCAGAATCGTAGATGTGATTACTAATTCGATTTACCCAATGCTCAAAGAAAAGCTCATGGATAGTTTTAGTTTCACTCCGCTAAGCATACAAAACCGTGTATCAAGTTCCGAAGGAGCCATTGTTGGTTGGTCATTTCAGGAATCAATACCAGTTCCGAATAAAATTCAGGACGCTCAAAAGTCAGTTGTAACCGCTATTCCAACAATTTTTAAAGCCGGACAATGGACGTATAGTCCTGCAGGTGTACCCATGTCGATTTTAACAGGGAAATTGGCAGCTGATAAGGCTTGCAAATAATGTTTTAAATTTAGCGGGATTTCATCTGTTTATAATTGATTTTTGATTTTACTATTTTCAACACAGTATGAAATCATTACGCATACATTATTTACAACACGTTCCGTTTGAGGATTTGAATTTTACAGATTAAGAATGGCACTTGCATATTATATAGTACCGGAAACCAAAATGTATGATGCAGAAAACATTATGCAATCTGTAGGCAAATCTTCAAACAGTTATCTGGCAATGAATATCGGGTTTGTTCTGGGTAGAGGAAGATGGCGTAAATGATATGAATAAAACAAAAAAACCTGAGTTTAAACAGACTCAGGTTTTTTTATGTCAATTTTTGAGGTCTGTTTTAACTCAACAGATCAGGACGGTTTTTACTCCACCGCTGTCCCCTTCAGCTCAATAACCTTCTCAGGATTCAAACCTCCTCCGCTGATGGTTAAAATTGCAGTATGATCTCCGGCGGATGTTGGTACATAAGTTATGTCTAAGCCTGCACCATTTGTTGAATTAACATTAGCCAATGTTAATGAGGAAGATGAAGCTGTAAACATGGTTGCATTTGCTCCGGTAATAGATACACTCAGATTTGCATTTACATCCGTAGTTTTGATGTTTAGATATTTTGCATTTGTTTTATTAACTTTAGTAACAGGAAATTGAAGTTTTGAATTGATAATTCCGATGAAAACATTCGTGGATTGAGTCGGATCACCTCCCATCAGTTTGAAACTAATGCTGTCGGTTGTTTTGGTAATGGCTGTAATTTCTCTGTTGATGTTAGTACCCGACCAGGTAGTTGGGATAAATGAACCCGATGTAAAGGCTGTGCCGGGAGTGGTTGTAGAGCCAACCAAAGGTTGCAAATAAACCCTCATATGACTCGCAGCTGTTTGTGTTGTCCCTGTATAGTTATTTGGAGTGTTATTATCCCAGGCTGTCTGATTGTAATCAATATGCCAGAATAATAATCCTTCCGCGGGTAACCAGCTGTCCCATCCGGTTTTCTTTCTGTATTCCATGATGAAAAACTCGGTTGGCGAAGGACTTGTTCCTGACAGATTATGGTTTGTTGCGGAAATCAAATATGCCTGATTTTTATATACACCGGTCGAACGCGATTGCGACAAAGGATACAATGACTTGTTGGAAGGAGTGCTTAGTTGTTGCGGTGTTAACCATCCTAAGTAAAATCTATCGTATGCAGAATAGGTAGGAGGTGTTCTTCCATAATTATTATAAGCACCTGCATCCATGATGCTCCAGGTTTGGAGGGTATTCTTATCCGCTTCTGTATGATAATAATCGGGTAAGCCAATTACATGTCCGAATTCATGTGTAAAAGTACCAATTCCACACATATCAGAACCCGTATTGTTTTTTAATTCCGATGTGCAGGCATAATCAAATACTGTTTTACCATCAAATCTTACCAGAGATGTATTATTAGTGAAGTTATCACCCGGCACTACAGCCCATCTATGAGGCCAGATAGTGTTTTCATTTGTATCGAAACCTTCAGCCTCGTTATAGCCGGCATAGTAAACGAAAACATTATCCACATATCCATCATTGTCGGTATCGTACTGCGCAAAGTTCACACCCGCATTATCTGCTGCTTTGCAGGCGTCAATTATCATATATGCCGGTTTCACATCGTAGCCATCTGCATCGTTTGCACCATAATAGGCCATGGTATTGGTCAATGTATAAGGACCAACCACATCAAACTGCGGACTGAATTGTCCGTTGCTTGCTGCCATAAAGTAGTCTTTGGCTGAACCGGTTCCACCATTAGCAGCATAATCAGTCTGATTTAATAAATTGGTAAAGGCAGTCTGTGGCGTTGGTACAACAAAGCTTTTATCAGAAAAATTTACCATGATAACCAAAGATTTCGGGCTTCCTGTTTTCGGAAAACCTGTAGAACTTGATGCACTTGAAATTCTGCGAATTTTTGAAGGGCCTGATATTCCTGAGGTTTTGAGAGATTCAGGTTTAACCAAACTTCTTACATATGACTGTTCATCGGGAGTTCTTGTTTCAGGATCTTTAGCAACCCTGCTTCCGGGAATATATTGGTTCTGATTGTCTGTTTCTGCGTAGGTATAAAAACCTGCAGCATTCTTTTTTACAACAAAACCATCGGTTGTTTTTCGAATTTTGCGATGTTCATCCCCACTCAGGACAATTGTAAGCGTGCTTCCATCGGGTTGAATAATTGTTGTAGAGCCGGGTTTTGCAGGTACTGCATAAAGTTGTGTTAATGAGGTTATAATTATCGTTGATAAAAGTATTACTTTTCGCATAGAATTCAAATTTGTTATTATAATATTTTTTTGGCTTGCAAAGAAAAGGGTTTTTACATAATAAAACAAATATAAAATGTTAAATTATTCAGAATTGTTCATGTTGCACTAAACTTTTTCATCCAAAAAACAGTTTATTTCATGATTTTTCATTTCTTTTGCAAGTTATTCTAAATCAAAAAAATAAAATTTATGAAACAATTTTTAAAATTCACGTTGGCCACCATTGTTGGCATTATTTTAACTTCGGTATTGGGTATGTTTATCATGTTTGGAATTTTGGGAGCTTTAACTGCTTCACAAGATAAAACTGTTGTACTTAAACCCAAATCTGTATATGTGCTGGAACTGAATGGTCAGTTGGTTGAAAGATCGGAAGACGATCCTTATTCTGCAGCCATTGCGGATGCATTTGGGCAGGATATGCCTTCCTTGATAGGTCTGGATGATGTTTTGTCTAACATCAAAAAGGCAAAAAATGATTCAAGTATTGTTGGTATTTATCTGAAAGGAGGAACACTATCAGCAGGTAAAGCTTCGATGAAGGAAATTCGCAGTGCCCTGGAAGATTTTAAGAAAAGCGGGAAATTCATTGTTGCTTATGCCGATACTTATGAACAATCTAATTATTATCTGGCTACAGTAGCAAATAAAGTATTCCTGAACCCTTCAGGTATGCTGGAACTCAGAGGTCTTTCTGCAGAAATTCTTTTCCTGAAGAATACATTTGACAAATTGGGTATCGATATGCAGGTTGTAAAAGTGGGAACATTCAAATCGGCCGTTGAACCTTATATCAATACCAAAATGAGTGATGCTAATAAGTTGCAGGTGAATGCTTTTCTTACATCTATGTGGAAAACCATGACCGGTAGTATTGCTTCTTCAAGAAAATTAAGCGAAGATCAGGTTAATCGTATGGCCGATGAAATGATGTTGCTTCAACCTGCAAAAAAATTAGTGGAATATGCCTTAATTGATTCATTGGTTTATATTGATGAGATGGATAGTATCATTACTAAGATGGCCGGGGGAAAGTATGAGACTGTAAAACACAACAGTATGTGCCATGTGGATGATACTGAAGATTATTCGAAAGATAAGGTGGCTGTAATTTATGCCTATGGCGGTATTGATGATGGTGAGAGTGATGGTATTGTATCCAAAAAGCTGGTTGAAACAATTGATAAGGCGGCTAAGGACGACATGGTTAAATCTGTGGTTCTCCGGGTAAGTTCTCCGGGTGGAAGTGCATATGGCTCTGAACAAATCTGGCGTGCACTGACAAATCTGAAAAAGAAAAAACCACTGATTGTTTCCATGGGTGATTATGCTGCTTCAGGGGGTTATTATATTTCCTGTATGGCTGATACTATTGTTGCTCAACCAAATACACTCACGGGTTCTATTGGTATCTTTGGGATTATTCCAAACCTGGAAGGTCTGAATAAAAAACTGGGTTTCACTTTCGATGGTGTAAAAACAAATAAAATGAGTGATGCTATTTCAATGAACAGACCGTTTAATCCTGAGGAAAGGGAAATGATGCAATTGTATATCAATAGTGGATATGAATTGTTTGTGAAAAGATGTGCCGATGGCAGAGGAATGAGTACAGATGGCATCAAAGCAATTGCTGAAGGACGTGTCTGGACTGGTGTGGACGCTAAACAAATCGGATTGGTCGATGTGCTGGGCGGGTTAAGTGATGCAGTTGCCATTGCTGCTAAAAAGGCAGGTCTGGAAACTTATCAGATTCGGGAACTTCCTGAAAAGGAAGATTTTTCAACCAAACTGATGAAAGCGCTGAACGAAGATGTGGAAACAAAATTCCTGAAAACAAGGTTTGGTGAGCATTATCAGATAATCAAACATGTGAAGAAATTTGAAAACCTGAATGGTATTCAGGCAAGAATGCCGTATGAATTGTTAATCAGATAATTTGAATAAATAGATTTAAAGGCTGATAGTTATCAAAACTATCAGCCTTTATTTTTTTAATGGATGTGGAAAATTGGATTAGAGTTCATTCACCAGCTCCAGCATGATTTTGGTCATCAGGGGTTGAACTTTATTGCCGATTTCCTGCACTTCTTCGTGGGTTACTTCCACAATTTTACCAGGAACTCCCAAATCGGTGATGATTGAAATGCCAAAAACAAGCATGCCACCATGATTTGCAACAATCACTTCGGGAACAGTACTCATGCCAACGGCATCGCCACCAATGATTCTGAAATAACGATATTCAGCAGGGGTTTCAAAGGTTGGTCCGGTTGTACCCACATACACACCTTCCACAACCCTGATGTTGTTTCTCAGTGCAATTGCTTTTGCTCTTGATATCAAATCTTTGCTGTATGCTTCGCTCATATCCGGAAAACGTGTACCTAATTCGTTGATATTTTTTCCCCTCAGCGGATGTTCGGGAAACAAATTGATGTGATCGGTGATAATCATCAAATCTCCGATTTCGAAATCTGGATTCATACCACCTGATGCATTAGAGACCAGTAAGTTTTTAATCCCCAGGGCTTTCATTACCCTCACCGGGAAAGTAACCTGTTTCATATCGTAACCTTCATAATAATGGAAACGACCCTGCATGGCCAAAACAAATTTGTCGCCCAGTTTCCCGGTAATTAATTTTCCACTGTGTCCTTCCACTGTCGAAACCGGAAAATGGGGAATGATTTCGTATGGAATTTCTGTTTTTTCTGTTATCTGTGTAACTAAATTTCCTAAACCGGTGCCAAGTATAATTCCGGTTTCCGGTATAACTGATAGTCTTTTTTTCAGGAAATCAGCTGTTTCTTTGATTTTTTCTAACATATTCT
This sequence comes from Paludibacter sp., assembly GCA_044351455.1. Taxonomy (GTDB): domain Bacteria; phylum Bacteroidota; class Bacteroidia; order Bacteroidales; family Paludibacteraceae; genus Paludibacter. Next base: position 21,341 of record JBILFS010000002.1, read on the forward strand.
GAAATTTTTTGCGTAAGCGTTTCTTCTTTATTGTCTAATACTTTTACCCTGATGGGAAGTACAAAGATATATTTTTTCAGCGTATTTGAAATGCCTTTAAAATTTATTAACCTTGCTGCATCTTTTTCGGTAATGAGAATCATTTTATTGTCGGATTTTAATGCATTAAACCTGCTTTCGATGTGTTTAAGTTCTTTTTCGCTAAAATGATGATGATCGCTGTATGTCAAACTATAAACCGATTCGGTAAACTGCTTTAAATATTTTTCAATTCTTTCCGGTGATGCAATTCCGGTGACAAGCAGCAATTCACTGTTAACCAGATGATCTTCTGAAATAGCAACTCCCGCATTTTCGAAAAGGGGGTAAAGCTGCCCATATTCAAAAGTTGTAAAAAAAACTTCCTTCTGATTTTCAGGATCCACCTCTTTGGTTATTTGATTTATTTCAGAAGATTGGATCTCCTCCGGACATTTGGTAACTATCAATATATCCGACCTCCTGTATCCGGACGCTGGTTCTCTGAGTCTGCCCGAAGGCATCATAAAGTCTCTGGTATGCAAACGGTTATAATCAGTCAGCAATATACTGAATCCGGTTTTAACGCGTCTGTGCTGAAAGGCATCATCCAACAAAATCACTTCAGTTTCAGGTCTTAATTTCTGAATATTGAGAATTCCTGTTTTGCGGTCTTCACACACCACAACGGTTGATTGAGGAAATTTTCTGTAGATCTGGAGAGATTCATCCCCGATAATATTGGAAGTATGGCTTTTGTCTGCAAGAATAAATCCTTTCGTTTTTCGACCATAGCCACGACTTAAAACCGCTGTTTGATATTGAGTAATCAGAAGATTTAGCAGAAACTCCGTATGGGGTGTTTTTCCTGTACCGCCAACGGTCAGATTGCCAATGCAAATGGTCGGAATATCAGGACTATAGGATTGAAGTATTCCTGCATCAAAAAGTTTATTTCTGATGATGGTGATTAAGCCATAAAGCAATGCTAAAGGGCTAAGCAACAAAAACAAAAGTTTTGATTTCATATCAACAGGAAAAAGAATTCATGGTCGCAAAAGTAAGCATTTGTTCTTTAAAAACAATAGCTTCAGGGAACAGGATCGTACCCACTACCTCCCCAGGGATGACAGCTGAATATTCGTTTAACAGCAAGCCATCCTCCTTTAAAAATTCCGTGTTTAATCACAGCTTCAATCGCATATGAAGAGCAAGTGGGTGTATATCTGCAACTTGGACCTTTGAGGGGTGAGATGCTGTATTTGTAGAAATATACCGGAATCAGAAAAATATGTCTGATGATCTTTTTAAATGCATTCATCCCTTTTTTCTTTTGCTGATTTTTTCTGTAAGACGGTCAATGATTTTTCCGGTTTGCTCATATATCTCGGAATACTCCGGCATTTTATCCGCAATAAAATTGATTCCGATTTGAATCTGAAGTCCTTTTTCTTCCAGTATTTCAAGAAGTTGTGTTTTTTGAAGCCGATAAGCTTCTCTCATCTGTCTTTTTATCCGGTTTCGGTCAGTTGCCTTTTTAAATTTTTTCTTCGGAACACTCACTAAAACCCGGCAGGAGGATTTATCGGTTTCATTTGAAAAGGCATAAACAGTTCTCAAAGGAAAACAAATCATTGATTTTCCTTCCCTGAACAACTTTCCGGTTCTGATTTCTCCGGTTAGTTTCTCTTTTTTGCTGAAACTGTTTTCTTTCAAATTTTATATAAATAAACGAATCCCAAAAGTAATCTTTTTTTGTTACTTCCGGGATTCGGTAGGAGTAAATATTTCTTCTGAATGAGTTTTCTGACTCAGAATTATTTTTTCTTTTCTGCTTCTTTTTTCTTTTCTTTTAAAAAAGCATCTAATGCCATTGTCATAGATGGAAATTGCGCTGTCGGAGCTTCAAGATCCAATCTTAGTCCTGCGTCCTTTACGGCAGTTGCAGTTGTGGCTCCAAAACATCCGATTTGAATATCGCCCTGTACAAAATCAGGAAAATTTTTCATCAATGACTGAATTCCGAGCGGACTGAAAAAGATGAGCATGTCGTAATTAAACTCTTCATCAGGACGGAAATCATTGCTGACAGTTCGATACATAATACTTTTAGTATAAGTAATTTTCGAATTATCCAGGGCATGAATAATATCTTCATTCAATATTTCAGGAGTTATAAAAAGGTATTTTTCGTTGGCATGCTTGTTTAAGATTGTAACCAAATCCGGCAATTTTCCGGATGCGCCATAAAATACTTTTCTTTTTCTGTAATGAATGTAATGTTGCAAATAAACGGCTACTGATTCTGAAATACAAAAATACTTCATGGTTTCAGGCATTGTGACTCTTAACTCATCACAAAGCTTGAAAAAATGATCAATTCCTTGTTTTGCATTGAAAATAATGGCAGTAAAATCCAAAATTGAAATCCTTTGTGTACGGAATTCCTTCACTGAAAGCGGCTCAACTTTGATAAACTGCCGGAAATCAATCTTTACATTATATTTCTCACTAATATCAAAATAGGGAGATTTTTCACCGGTAGGTGCCGGTTGCGAAACGAGTATCTTCTTGATTTTCAAAGCTTTAATCTATTAAGTTAATAACTTATTGATTATTAATTCTAATGTGTGAAAAATGCCGAAAGCCGGCAAAATTTCGAGGGTGCAAAGATACAACATTATGTAAAAAAAATCTAATATTTTGTGATAAAAAATCTGAAAAAGCTTAAAAGTCATCAATATAAACCACAAAACGACAAGGATAAGGGCAATTTTATCAAAAGTATTTACATCCTGGTAGTTATCTGTGTAAATGCTGCCCACTATTACAGGAAAGAATAAGAGACCATTAAAAATATAAAGATTAAAATAACTCTCATTTGCATTTCTTGTGATTTCAGGTTCAAAAAATATATAACCGGCTATATCAATAATCAGTTTTTTTAAAATGATAAAAGCAGTGCCAATACCGAGAAAAATCAAATAATGGGTTATATCAAATTTATCGCTATTGTTGAAATGAAGGTATAAATATAAAGTAAATAAACCTGTTGTAATAAACACTAATAATATCCTGGAAGGATAATCCAACAAAGAAGTTTTGGTGAATAAACTATTTCTGCTTCTGATTTTAAAGAAATTTGTAATTCCGTCCGTTAGCCAGTTATACGATTTGTTGATGGCATAAACGAAAATCAGAAAAAAAATCAGAAGGATGCTGAATACCCAGTTATTGTGCTCAGGATTGTTTTTTAATGCGATTCCCTCATGTCTTGTATCAGAAACAATTGTTTTTAATGAATCCATACGAGCACTATCAGGTACAATTGTAAGGCTGTCTTTACTCAGACTGTCAGTTCGCATAATTGTATGTGGTATGGAATCAGGCATATTTCTGTATTATAAAGCAGCAGTTTGGCGGGCACTTTCATCCCAGGGTTCAGAAACAGATATAGCATGCATAATTTTTTCCGGGTCTGTAACTACTTCCCAAATCTTTCGGTGATGTTCACCCATAAAATTTTCATCTACCGACCTGTTCAACATTTCTATCAAAGGGTCGAAATAACCTTCTGTATTACATATGATGATGGGTTTTGTGAAAATCCCAAGCCTTTTCCAGGTAATTACTTCCAGCAGTTCCTCCATCGTTCCGCAACCACCAGGCAATGCAACCACTGCATCTGCAAGTCGGGCAAGCATTTCTTTTCTTTCGTGCATGCTATCCACCATAACAAGCTCTGTAAGTCCGGTATGATTCCATTCAACTTCGCACATGAAACCCGGTATTACTCCTGTCACTTTACCTCCGGATGATAAAACGGTATCCGCAATTCTACCCATCAATCCACGATGACCCCCACCATAAATCAAACGAATGTCGTTTTCGGCAAGTATTTTTCCTAATTTTTCTGCAGCATCGAAGTAAGATTTTCTTACGGATGAACTGGAAGCGCAATAGACACAAATATTTTGCATATTATTTTCAAATTGAATGCAAAAATACATTTTCTTTCTGTAATTTTGAAAAAAATGATTGAATATGATATTAGTAACGGGTGGAACCGGCCTTGTAGGCGGTCATTTAATCTGGCATTTGTTGCAAAAACATAACAAAGTTGTAGCCATCAAAAGAGAAAGCAGTAAGATTTCTCAACTTGAATCCATCCTTGGATTTTATACTGATGATGTAAACTCTTACATCAAAAGGGTAGAGTGGCGCATTGCAGATATGTGTGATGAAGATTCATTGCGAAAATCTTTGTCAGGTATTGATACAGTTTATCATTGTGCAGCCATGGTTTCTCTGGGAGGGTCGGGGAGTGGCATGACTGATGTAAATGTTTCGGGCACTAAGATGATGGTTGAACTGGCATTAGAGCAAAAAATCCGCAGGTTTTGTTTTGTGAGTTCGATTGCGGCTTGTGGTCACAATCAAAATCCCAATGATTTAATTGATGAAAATACTCCCGTATATCCGGATGAGATT
>JBILFS010000050.1:0-8698 GCA_044351455.1 Paludibacter sp.
GTTAGATAATTATCGCAAACCAGCTGAACAACCCAAAATAAAAAGGCAACAGCTACCGCAATCCAAATTGAATCATAAGAAACAAAAGCATAGATCATAGGAATTACGGCTCCCATTGTAGCACCAATGTATGGAATGATGGCCAGTGCAGCCCCTAAAAATCCGAAAAGGAAAGGATTTTCGATGCCAATGATCAGCAAACCGATGCTATTGGCTAATCCTATTATGACCGTAAGTATTACCATACCAAACAAGTATTTTTGTCCAACCTGCTGAACCGATTTAAACATTTTCAATACCCTTTCACGATTATTTACGGACGAAAAAGCCAGAAATGCCGTTGTCAATCCTTTTCTGTATATGAGGAATAGAAAAGTAAATACAATGATTGCCGTCAGTCCGGCAATGAAAATTGCTGAATTGCTAACTGTTTTACTAACCAAATATCCTGTTGAATCAGCAATCCAATTTTTCATGCTGTTAAAAAGTTCACCCTTTTCCAGATTTTCAACAAAGCTCACATTGTTGTTGACATACACTGTGACATCGGCAAAAGCAAGAATAATTTTGTCTTGAAAATGAGTGAATTCTTGTACTACATTAAAAATTTGAGTTGAGAAATAGTAAGTGACACCTACAATTATTAAAATTACAGCGAAAATAGAGAGAAAAGCTGCAAGTGTTTTTTCAATTTTCCATTTCTCAAACATTTTTGTCAATGGAAGCAATATAAAAGAAAAAAGCAATGCAATACTTAAAGGAATGAGTATTGATTTTGCAAAAATCAGTATTGCAAACAGCAAAAATGCAGTAGCAATGGCATAAAGTAACTTTTGAAATGATATATTCATTTTGATCTTGTTAACAGATTAATATTTTTTCATTTATTTCAGAATTGAAGAGAATCGTTGATTTTAATCATCTGTGGAGTTCTTGCTTCTGATATAAAATCAGAGAAACAAAGTTATTGGTTAATGGCAATAAAATCATTACATAACTTTGAGGAAAAATTATAAGATTCACACATCTCGTTTCAGCACAAAGGGTATGCGGTTAGAGCACACGAATTTAGTGATACCATTTATTGTCCATTTGGTCTTGAAAAAGAAATGGAGATACGTTTAGGTCAAATCATTATTCAAACAATCGGAGGACAGCCTTGTTATATAATCACATTAAACACAATAATCAAACAATGAATCTCGAAGAAGTATTAAATTTTCGCCGATCGGTGCGCAATTACATCACTGAAAAGGACATGGATACCGAAAAAGTAAAGCATTGCATCGAATTGGCTACCCTGGCGCCCAATAGTTCCAATATGCAGCTTTGGGAGTTTTACCACATTACCGACCGTGAATTAATCAACAAAATGGCACATGCTTCGCTGTCGCAACCGACCATTTCCACAGCCAATCAACTGGTGGTGTTTGTAACCCGGCAAGATTTACACCGCAAGCGGTCGAAACAAATTATTGAATTTGAACGGGAGAATATCATTCGCAACAGTCCGCCCGAAAGTCACAATCGCCGTATAAAAGGGCGCGAAGTATATTATAACTATATGATTCCTTTTCTGTATGCCCGGTTTTTCGGACTCCTGGGTCTGTTCCGCAAATTGCTGACCGTATCAGTGAGTCTGTTCAGACCGATGTTTACCGGCAGTTCCGAAGCCGACCAACGAGCCGTGCTGCATAAAAGTTGTGCCCTTGCGGCTCAAACATTCATGATTGCTATGGCCAACGAAGGCTACGATACCTGTCCGGTGGAAGGTTTCGACAGCCGAAGGGTGAAAAAACTATTGAAGCTCCCCTGCGCGGCAGAAATCAATATGATTATATCGTGTGGCTACCGCAATGGAAACAAAGGTATCTGGGGAGAACGCTTCAGGGTACCGTTTGAGGATGTTTATAAAAAGTTGTGAAGGTCTCAGAAAAACAGGCCTGCGGGTTTTTCTTTTTACCCGAAAATATTCTCCAGTGTGTAATATCCTCCCTGAAATATGCTGTATGCTGCCCGCGACATTCTCAGTCCTTCGTCCAGCGACGCCATACGTTGCATGTCTTCCACATCAGGTTTGATTTCACAGGCACCGATATTTTCTTTCAGTCTTGCTGCCCTGATGGATTTGGGTATAACGGCATATCCTCTTTCCATGCCCCATGCCAGTAGTATTTGTGCCGGAGTAGCCCCGTGTTTTTCTGCGATGGAAGTAATCACAGGGTTAGTAAACAGGTTTTTGTCGCTGTTGATGAGTGATGGTCCGCCTAAGGGATTGAATGCGGTGAGCAGTATTTCGTTCAGGTGACAAAAATCCACCATTTCCTGTTGTTGAAAATAAGGATGTATTTCAACCTGATTCGATTCAGGTTTGATGCCGGTTTTATCAATCAAATCCTGAATTTTCGAAATACTGAAATTCGAAACGCCCAGGTGTTTGGCTAATCCTTTTTCCTTCAGGGATTGCATTGCCTGCCAGGTTGTTGCTAAAGGCAGTTCTTCGAGCGGTATCATGTCTTCCGGACGGGCAGGCATATTCACACCTTTTTTGTATGCTATTGGCCAGTGAATCAGGTATAAATCCACATAATCCAGCTGCAGGTCTGTCAGCGATTTTCTGATACCCGATTCCACGTCTTCCGGTGCATGAAAACTGTTCCATAACTTTGAAGTGATGAACAATTCTTCACGTGTAACTATTCCTTCCCCGATAGCAGTTTTGATTGCATTGCCTACCTGATGTTCATTCATGTACAGGTAAGCGCAATCAATGTGTCTGTATCCGGCTTTCAGGGCTTCATAAACAGATCCGTATACTTCATCGGTGGTCGATCTCCAGGTGCCGATGCCAAAATTCGGGAAAATGTCGCCGTTGCTGAATCTGAGGGTCTTCATGCCGGAAAAATGATGGTTTGTTATTCTCTGATGATGGTTTGTGCTCTGTCGGGACCTACCGATACAATTTTGATGGGCACTTCCAGTTCATCTTCCAGAAATGATAAATAGTTGTTAAACTCTTCAGGAAATTCATCTTCGGAGTGCATATTGGTCATGTCGGTTTTCCATCCGGGTAATTCCGCATACACAGGTTCGATATTTCCTTCGATTGAATATGGAAATTGCTCTGTTTCAACACCATTGATTTTATAAGCCACACAGGCTTTGATGGTTTCAAAGGCATCCATCACATCACTTTTCATCATGATGAGTTGCGTAACACCATTGATCATCACAGCATAACGCAGGGCAACCAGATCAACCCAGCCGCAACGACGGGGTCTGCCTGTAACCGATCCAAATTCATTGCCGTTTTTGCGCATCAGATCTCCTGTTTCATCAAACAATTCGGTCGGGAATGGTCCGCTACCCACACGGGTACAATAAGCTTTGAAAATTCCGTACACTTCGCCGATTTTATTCGGAGCAATACCCAACCCTGTGCAGGCACCCGCGCAAATGGTGTTGGATGATGTTACAAAAGGATATGATCCGAAATCGATGTCGAGCATGGTGCCCTGAGCACCTTCGGCCAATACTTTTTTGCCGGATTTGAGTGCCTGATTGATTTCATGTTCGCTCTCGATCAATTCAAATTTTTTGATGCATTCGATACCTGCAAACCATTCTTTTTCAATGCTTTCCAAATCATATTCGAAATTGTACTGGGCAAGAATTGCTTTGTGTTTGTCGATGGCATTCCGGTATATTTCGTCGAAATTATGCAGGATGTCGCCAACCCGCACGCCATTGCGACCAATTTTATCTGTGTAAGTCGGACCAATGCCTTTTCCTGTGGTGCCGATTTTACCTTCACCCTTGGCCGATTCGTAAGCAGCATCAAGCAGGCGGTGGGTAGGAAGAATAAGATGTGCTTTTTTTGAGATTTTCAATCTTTCAGTCAAAGGATGCCCGGTAGCTTCCAAAGCATCCACTTCAGCCTTGAACAGGGCAGGGTCGAGTACCACCCCATTCCCGATAATATTGATTTTATCTCCCTGAAAAATGCCGGAAGGGATGGATCTCAAAACATATTTTTGTCCTTCGAATTCTAAGGTATGACCAGCATTCGGCCCCCCCTGAAAACGGGTAACCAAATCATACTGAGGTGTTAATACGTCCACAACTTTTCCTTTTCCTTCATCTCCCCACTGGAGACCGAGCAATACATCTGCTTTCATCAGTTTTTGAAATTTATTAGCGTTTATTTTTTATTACATTTTTTGCAAATTCCGTACACATAAAGGGTGTAATGAGAACTTTTGAAACTGGCAAATTCACGCGATTGTACCGATTTCCTTATTTTTTTATCTGTGAATTCCTTTACATGTCCACACATCGTACAAACCAAATGATGATGAATGCTGCCACCCAATGCTTTCTCATACTCCGCTGATAATCCATCGAACTGATGTTTCACAATTAAACCGGCATCCAGCAATAATTCGAGCGTGTTGTAAACAGTGGCCAAACTAACCCGGTATTCTTTCTGCATCATGCCATACAGCGTTTCTGCATCGAAATGGGTCTCTAACGAATAGATTTTATCGAGTATAGCATACCTCTCAGGTGTTTTCCTGTGCTTATGATTAATGAGATATTCAGTGAAAATACTCCTTGCTGAGGGTTGTATGCTTTCTTCTTTCATTTTACTTAACATCAACACACAAAGATAGGGATTTTTCAGCTATTTTCAGATAAATATCCTGAAAAAATTAACTCATTTCTCACAGAATCGGCGATGTATATACCCTCAGGGCATTTCAGAAATGCTGCATCGTTCACTGTCTGATAAATCTTCTCTGCTGTTTCCGAATTGATTCTGCATAAAAATGCAAGAGAGGTCGCAATAGCAGTGGTATATAATGGATTTTTATGAAGATTTTCGATGGCGGTTTTTGTCAGTATTTTATCAATTGTATTTGTTTGGATATGAGCAAAGACCCGGCCGGCGAGCATCCACGCTATCAGACTTACATGGATATTTTCACTGTCTAACCATTGATGACACAATTCAGCTGCTTTTTCCGATTTTCTGAATAAATTCATGATGATTTGTTCTTTAAGTTCCTGATTGTCGCATCCGGATGCCCATGCACAGGCTGTTTCCTGATCCAGATTTTCTACAGGAAACAGGAGTGTGGCGAGTATTTTCGCTTCCCTGAGATCGAGTTGCCACAAGCGGATTGCCAAATCGCGGTTCTGTGTGAAAGTTGCAGCTATTTCCCTGAGTCTGATGATGCTTACTCCCAGATTTTGCTTGTAGTTAATGCCATAATGCTTCATCGAATCAACCGTAACGCCACACATGGATTGTTTGATAAGCTGTTTAATTTGAGAAATCTGGTTGTCGAGTGCTGCATCAGCGAATATTAATTGTTTTCTATTGGACATAATTGTTTAATTATCAGCGAAATATATTTTTTTTATTTTTTTTAATCCATTTGTTTGCATAAATAGCACGGCTGTATTATCTTTGCAACCCGAAACATGGTGGTTATAGCTCAGTCGGTTAGAGCGTCGGATTGTGGTTCCGAAGGTCGCGGGTTCGAGCCCCGTTTTCCACCCCGAAAGTCGTACAACTAACATTGTGCGACTTTTTTTGTTTAACAGCTCATTTCTTTTCTGATAATTCACTGCCTTTTTTTAAATCAGTAAACACATATCCCTGCTTCCTGAGGGTAGTAATGAAGGGTATCAGACTGTTATAAAATTTATCTTTTCTTATTGGATTGGTTCCCAGATAAAACTGAAATATATAACCATTCAGTCCTGATTCGTTTTCAGTTTGTAAAATATCATCAAAAATTTCCCTGGTCGAATAATATTCTTCCCGCATCGACGGAATTGAATTGTCTTGTCCCGATAATGTTCCGGGTGTTGATCGTACAGGTATGACGCCATATTCCCTGCACCACGCAATGATGCTGTCGTTGTACATTTCATAAGGAGGAAAATAATAAGGGGCATCATCCTTCTTCAATCCGGCTTTCTTTAATACATTGTAACTGATTCTCAGATTTCTGAGGAACTGTTCTTTGGACATAGCAGGCATATCCGGATCGATTTTGTTGCAAACTGATTGATATCCAACGCCAACAATGCCTGCCTGATGACCTTGTTTTATCAGTTTTTTCAGCAGACTCAGATTGCCGGGTTTATTGATAAACACAGTTGTGAGAAAAAATGTAGCTTTAACCTGCGTTCTTTCCAGTGTTTTTAAAACGGTTTTAAATCCGTCATCATAATCGTGACCAACCCAAAGCAGGGATATTTGTTTTTTGCTGATGTCTGTTCGCGACAAAGCCCCGCGGAAATATTCTTTTTTGTCTTCTTGCTGATTTACGGAAACCTGCAACATTTCTCCGGCAATCAGTTGCAAAACCGATGACACAAAGGTGATGTCCGGCCAATGATTATCCTGTTTCTGTCCATTGATATAATCCTTCAGATATAACCCGCTGTTGTTACATCCTGATAAAGTGTTCAGTACAGCCTTTTCGGTCCGGAAAAACGATTCATCCCTGGTTATGTGGCGATACAGAAATGCCAGTTTGTACATGGCCGTGAGCTGCGCTGGGTTTTCAGTGAATTTGCCGGAATTCACAGAATCGGGGTGAGGCATAATCCTTTGCAGGATGTTTTTGAAATTCAGGCGACTGGTTGTTCTTAATTCCGGATTTTCCAACTGAGCCATGAGGGGGAGACTATGATTTACCAGCGGAAACCAGTCCATCGAAGGATTCATCCCTGCATATATCCATTGCGGAACAGGCTCTGCTTGTCCGAAAGCAATGCCATCCTGTAAATACCGGTCTTCAAGGGTGTTGAAATACAGATGCAGGGCAGCCAATTGCATGTCGTCCATCCAGTTCTTTTCACTGTTCAACGGATCGGGAACTGCAGGATTGCTGAATACTCCCGGAAAATTTATGCCTGTCTGATATAATTTTTCCGCATTTGAAATATATGCCGACTGGTTGCCGGGATAAAAAGGTTCAAGCACATCAGAGGCCAGCATCAGGGCAGAGGCATATTTTCCGGCTAAAGAAGCATATTTGAAATGCTGACCCGGATTTGTTTTTTGCAGCGAATCAGCCATATACACAGGATGTTTTTTCAACAGAAAATCAATCCCGTATTTCGCTTCATTCAGGATGTCGGGAATCTCATCCGGTAAGTTGTTGCCGGCATCATCATATTGATCTGCGAAAATTGCAGGATTGGTCTGGTAGGCATCGAGTAACTGATAACAGGTTATTGCGGTCATGCCCGGACTAAGCATGGTCCGGCTACCATCCGTCCACCAGGCACCCTGTTGACTGTTTTTTGTCCGGTTATTCCTCAGATACATCAATATATCTTCCTGGTAATTCCTGTAAATATCCGCATTGATTTTAAACGGACCGGAGTTTTTGTTTTCAGTTTTGATGATGTAAGTCCCCGGTTTTTGTAAACTGCTGAAATCAAGTTGATAAGCAAAGTTAGAATCATTTACTTTCGATGTTATAAGATGCATGCTGAAAGTGCCCGCAGATTCCATGGAAAGTGCATCTGCAACCTCAAAACGGAGGTTTTTAAGGGGAATATCACTCAGCAGTACAGCTGTTTTTTCCGAAAGAGGCAAATATCCCGGTCTGTTGATTCTGAATTCAGTTGCTGCCATGGCAACATCCTGCAGACACATCAGCATAAAAATGAAAAAGGCTGTTTTTTGAAAAAATGACGACATGAACCAGGGTTATTTGCGGCAAATTTACAAATTTATTTTAGGAATTAAAAAGAGGGGATTATCATAGTTTTATGTTACCCCAACAACCACCTCCAAACCGGCACAACTTCAATCTCCATATTATCAATGCTTATTGTATCAAAATCGTCTTTCGTAATAATCATAAGTTTTAAATCACCGAATTGTTTATTAATTTTCAGTAAGGCATTTACTTCTCTTTTCCGGGTGTCATCATCATTTAAATTATAACAAACCTGAATGGCAAGAGACTTTTCCGGGATATAAAAATCAACTTCCACACCATTTTGATAGTAATAAACTTCGTTACCATACATTCTCTGAAGATTTATGGCTACAAGATTCTCGAGAAGTGTGGTGTTCGGATCTATAAGAAACAAATTTAACAATCCATTATCACTGAAATAGTATTTTTTATTCTGAACTTTTGATGCCAGTTTAGCATTGATATTTTCGATACCAAAACAGATCCAATTTTCATTCAAATGATTCAGATAATCGATTACAGTATCGGTACTTATTTTTTTTCCTGCTGATGAAACGATGTTGGCTAAGCGATTGAATGATACCGGCTGTTTGACACTCTCTGCCAATTTCCGAATAAGCATTTTGAGAGCAAAATCATTTCTTACCTGATATCTTGTAACTATGTCACCAAAAAAAAGCTTTTGAAACAAATTACTAAGACATGCCCTTTTGTCTGTTAAATTAAAGTGTTCAGGCAAGCCTCCATACTGAAAATAGATTTGAAAAGCCCTGCTAATTTCATTCTTAAAGGTATAAATACTGTTTTTATCATTTATTTCGATGCCAGAAGACTCGAGAAATTCAGGAAAAGAAAAAGGATAAATTTGCTGTATCATAAAACGACCTCCAAGAGTAGTCGCAATTTCACTACTTAACATTTTTGCATTACTACCGGTAATATAAACCCTGTAACCCTGATCAGCC
>JBILFS010000391.1:0-2815 GCA_044351455.1 Paludibacter sp.
ACTTCCACGTGAAGATCAATCGACAGAGACAAGATTAGCACTAACACCGGAAGGCGTTGCAATCGTAACTGAAGAAGGACACAGGGTTATATTGCAAAGAGGAGCAGGACAGGCCATGTCTTATACTGACTTGCAATATTGTGATGCCGGGGCAGAAATTGTAGATACTGACGCAGAAGTTTTCGGAGCCGATATGATTCTCAAAATAGCACCACCTGATTTGGAGCAGTTACAACACATGAAACATGGTAAAACAATTTGTTCCATGCTTCAGTTGTCAGATCTCAAGCAGGATGTGATAAAAATGATGATGAGTAAAAAGCTTAATGCCATTGCTTTTGAATTGATAAAAGATGAACAGAAAGCCTTTCCCGTGGTTAATACTATTGCCGAAATAGAAGGAAATACTTCTATAGGCGTTGCTTCTGAATTGATGAGTAATGCCTCTGGTGGTAAAGGAATTTTGTTAGGAGGGATTGCAGGTGTATCGCCTACAGAGGTTGTAATTCTTGGAGCCGGACTTGCAGGTACAGTTGCAGCAAGATCTGCCCTTGCTCTGGGTGCTCAGGTTAAAATTTTTGATCATGATGTCAATAAACTGAGGAAAATTCAACATTACCTTGGTCAGCAGGTTTTCACTTCCGTTATTCATCCGGCAGTGCTTTTCAGAGCCTTATCTTCTGCCGATGCAGTGATTGGAAATTTAAGATACATCAATGGTAGTGAAAGGTTTATGGTTTCAGAAGAACTTGTGAAAACCATGAAGCAGGGAGCCATCATCATCGATTTAAGTGTCGATCAGGGAGGTTGTTTCGAAACATCTGAATGCAGAACTTTAAAAGATCCGTCCTATGAAAGATTTGGAATTATCCATTATTGTGTGCCGAATATTTCAGCGCGGGTTGCCCGTACTACATCCATGGCACTTAGCAATATTTTTGCACCCATGTTGCTTAAAATAGCTACTTCCGGAGGTGTAAAAAACGCGGTGATGGAAAGTTCCGGTTTCAGAAACGGACTTTATATTTACGAAGGGATTTTGGTTAACAGACTGATAGCCGGATATTATGGTTTACCTTCCAACGACATCGGTCTGTTCTTAACAGGTTATTAATTAAGCTTATGTCTGAAAAGGAAGAAATAACAGTTTCCGAAGATGAGATGATTCAGCAAGAGTTCGATGAACTGCTGAATGATTATCTTAATTCTTCTCACCGAAAAAAGGTTGAGAAAATAACCCGTGCTTTTAACTTTGCAAAAGCTGCTCATAAAGGTATCAGAAGAAGATCAGGTGAGCCGTATATCCTTCATCCTTTAGCGGTTGCAAAAATTGTTTCTTCTGAAATTGGTATGGGTTCAACTTCCATTTGCTCGGCGTTAATGCATGATGTTGTGGAAGATACAGAATATACTGTTGAAGATATTGAAAACCTTTTCGGACCAAAAATAGCTCAGATTGTTGAGGGACTGACCAAAATATCAGGTGGAGTATTTGCAGAACATGCTTCTGCTCAGGCAGAAAACTTCAGAAGACTTGTGCTTACGATGTCTGAAGATATCAGGGTTATTTTGATTAAAATTGCCGACAGACTTCATAATATGAGAACTCTGGGCTCAATGCCTCCTGCCAAACAATATAAAATTGCCGGAGAAACTCAGTATATTTATGCTCCGTTAGCCCACAGACTTGGTTTGTTCAGAATTAAAAACGAACTGGAAAATCTCAGTTTTAAATATGAGCATCCTGAAACTTTCGATCTGATAGAAAAGAAAATTGCCGCAAATGAAGATGCACGAAGAGTGTTTTTTGAAGAATTTCAGGAACCTGTTTCAAAAAAACTATCTACACAAGGTTGGAATTTCAGATATAAAGCAAGGGTAAAAACAGTTTATTCCATCTGGAAAAAAATGAATCAAAGAGGAATTCCTTTTGAGGATGTTTATGATATCATGGCACTGAGAATAGTCTTTACTCCCCGTGAGGGACTTTCAGAGAAAGATCAGTGCTGGATGATTTACTCTTCAATTACTGAAATTTACAAGCCACATCCGGAACGAATAAGGGATTGGGTTAGCAACCCGAAAGCCAATGGATATGAAGCACTTCATGTTACAGTTATGGCTCCCGGAGGCAGGTGGGTGGAAATACAAATTAGAAGTGAACGAATGAATGATATTGCCGAAAAGGGATTGGCAGCTCATTGGAAGTACAAAACCGGGGAAAATGACGAGACGGAACTCGACAGATGGATGAAAACCATTAAAGAATTGCTCGAGAATCCTGAACCCAGCGCTATCGATTTTATTGATACCTTTAAGCTTAATTTATTTGCGTCAGAGATTTTTGTCTTTACTCCTAAGGGTGAAATTAAAACCATTCCACACGGGTCAACAGCACTCGATTTTGCATTTGTTCTCCATTCTAATATCGGTGAACATTGTATTGGTGCTAAAGTCAATCATAAGCTTGTACCTCTCAATCATGCTCTTCAGAGTGGGGATCAGGTCGAAATTCTAACATCAAAAAAACAAACACCACAAACCGATTGGCTCAATTTTGTAACTACAGCCAAAGCCCGGGCAAAATTAAAAGCTTATTTCAGAAAAGATGAAAAAGCAGCTGTAGCAATTGGCCAGAAGAAAATTGAAGAATCACTTGCATTGATAGAATTACAACCGGATAATGAAAATATTGTGAAAATTCTGAATCATTATAAGTTTTCTTCACGAAATAATCTTTATTTACAGGCAGGTAATGGAAACCTTGACCTCGACGATATAACTAAAGTTATCTTCAAACCCAAAAACAAGAATG
>JBILFS010000174.1:0-5120 GCA_044351455.1 Paludibacter sp.
CCCTTTGGATTTTTCAGTGCCGATCGACGCAAACCAGTCAGCACCATTGTTGATAATCAATGGAATATTGGCAAATGTTTCCACATTATTCACATTGGTAGGTTTACCTTTATACCCCGATACCGATGGGAAAGGTGGTTTGAAAGTAGGTTCACCCCTGTTTCCTTCCATCGAATGAATCAGGGCAGTTTCTTCACCGCAAACAAATGCACCGGCACCAAATCTCAGTTCAATATCGAAACTAAAACCGGTTCCGAGGATATCTTCACCAAGTAAACCCAGGTTTCTGGCCTGATTGATGGCATTTTTTAATCTTGAAATAGCTAAGGGATATTCAGCACGGATATATACCAAACCTTTGCTTGCACCGATCGCAAAACCGCAAATAGCCATCGCTTCGATAACAGCATGCGGGTCACCTTCGAGAATAGCCCTGTCCATGAATGCACCCGGGTCACCCTCATCGGCATTACAAACCACATATTTCTGGTCGGCTTCAACCTTGCTGGTTATTTCCCATTTCAGGCCGGTAGGAAATCCACCTCCACCGCGACCTCTTAGTCCCGATTTTTTAATGATGTCGATTGTTTGCTGAGCACCATACAATAAAATTACCTTTCCCAGGGCCTGATAACCATCCTTTACGATATAGTCGTTGATATCTTCCGGATTGATTTTTCCGCAATTTCTCAATGCAATCAGTTTTTGTTTTTTGTAAAAACTCATTTTGGCAGCATCGCTCACAGGCTCATTGGAAACCGGATCAACATAAAATAGCCTGGATACAGGATTGCCCTTGATGATGTGATCTTCGATGATTTCTCTGGTATCCTGAGGTTTAACTTCCGTGTAAAAAGTATCGTCGGGTAAAACTTTAACGATTGGTCCTTTTTCACAAAAACCGAAACAACCGGTCATGGTTACTTCAACCTCCTGCGAAAGTCCTTTGTCCGAAATAATCTCTCTCAGTCCGGCATCGAGAGATTTGCTGTTGGCAGCCTGACAACCGGTACCCCCGCATACATGAATTTGCTTTTTGAAGGAAGCTTTTTTGGCTTCAAGCATTTCTTTCATTCTGCTGAGTTCAGCCAGTGATTTTACTTTTGTCATGTTTGAAAAGTGAATTTTTATTTGAATAGTTTGTATTGTTGGTCAGTAGTGGTGCGATTTAGTTAATTTGCTTTTCTGCAATCAATTACGCTGCAAAAGTACGAAAAATCAGGCAATTAAAGAAAAAATTCCTTAATTAAGCCGTATGAAATTGCTAAGTGATTGAAATTCAGACCTGAGTTAGTAAACCTTATTCAGAATGAATATGAATAGTTAAGATTTGTGAATAAATTAAAGAACTGATTGATTGAGGATTCGGGTGGAAAGTTGGTAGATTTGAATACATTAAATCTAATTTAATACTGTTTTTGCACATTTCGATGAAAAAAAAATAACATGAAATGCTCATTCTGTTGTGTATTTATTATCTTTGCATACATGGAAAATACCGGTCTGATAAGTCAGTTGAGAAGTGAAACAAACGGAAAATGTGGATTAGGGAAAGTGGAGAAAGTGTATCTTGATAATAAGAATATTATATATAGCTTTGTTGGCGATCAACCAATGAATCAACCAATTAAAGGAATCCTTTTCGATATGGACGGCGTATTAGTCGATTCCGAAGCCTATATTTTTGAAGCAGCACGGCTCATGTTTGCTGAACATGGCGTAACTGTAAAGCCGGAAGATGCTCTTCCCTTTGTGGGTACCGGCGAAAACCGCTATATTTCGGGCATAGGCGAATCCAATGGATTTATTGTTGATATTGAACGCGATAAAGCACGCACGTACGCCATTTACGAAGAAATTACGCGCGGCAAGCTAAGGGCTTTACCCGGTGTTCATTCATTTATCGAAAGTTGCAACGCCCGGGGACTCAAAATGGCAGTAGCCAGCAGTGCAGACCGCATAAAAATTGCCATCAATCTGCGCGAAATCGGACTCAGTGCTGATATCTTTGATGCCGTAATCAGTGGAGAGGATGTGGAGCGTAAAAAACCTTTTCCGGATATTTATCTGCTTGCTGCTGAACGAATAGGCATAAAGCCCGAAGACTGTCTGGTGGTGGAAGATGCTGTGAGCGGTATTGCAGCAGGCAAAGCAGCCGGTTGCAAATGCTTAGCACTAACCACCAGTTTTCCTGCCGAAAAACTACAACAAGCCGATTGGATTTGTAAGGATTTGAGCGAATCGTCTATATAATTATTATCGTATGAAATCAATGCAATTAACGGGCATTCGACAGATGCAAATGATGGAAGTGAAAACTCCAAAAATTGCAAATCCAACTGATGTTCTTATCAAAATGAAAGTACTCGGAGTATGTGGGTCTGATATACATTACTATGTTTCAGGGAAAATTGGCAATCAGGTGGTAAATTATCCTTTTCCGGTAGGTCATGAAGGTGCAGGCGAAGTTGTGGAAATCGGGGCAGCGGTAACGCATGTAAAGGTTGGCGACCGTATCGCTATTGAACCCGCAATGCCTTGCTTTAAGTGCGACCAATGTTTGGCCGGACGTCCGCATACTTGTCGTAATCTGAAGTTTTTGGGTTGTCCGGGACAGGCGGATGGCTGCCTGTCGGAATATATTGTGATGCCCGAAACCAGCTGTTTCCCAATCCCCGACTCGATGAGCTACGATCAGGCTGCCATTTCCGAACCTCTGGCTATTGGTGTGTATGCAGTTCGTTTGGCAAAAATGGATTTCAAAGGAAAATCAGTAGGTATTTTGGGTTTTGGTCCCATAGGCATGAGTGTTTTATTACCGGTCATTCAGAAAGGTGCTGAAAGAGTGTATGTTACTGACAAAATTGATGGTCGGTTGGAAATTGCAAAAAAAAGTGGTGCATTCCGGACAGGAAATCCCGACAAACAAGATGTAGTTGCTGATGTAAAAGAACAAGAGCCTGCTTTGTTGGATATCGTTTTTGAATGTTGTGGGAAACAAGAAGCGGTTGATCAGGCTATTGACATGTTGAAGCCGGGAGGCAAACTATTGATAATCGGTATTCCTGAATTTGACCGGTGGTCGTTACCGGTAGATAAAATGCGTCATAAAGAGCTTTGTGTGCAAAATGTCCGTCGTCAAAATGCTGCATTGGAAGAAACGCTGGATTTACTTGCTGAGAATAAAGTGGATGTAGGTTTGATGCCAAGTCATCGTTTTAAATTTGAAGATACCAAAGCTGCTTTTGACTTAGTAGCAGGCTTTGAAGATGGGGTAATGAAAGCCATGATTGATTTTTAAAACAGTGTATTGATCAGATGAATTATTTTACTACGATTTTTCAATCGCCCGTTATTTCTGGTTTGGGGCAACATTATTATCAGCACTGGTGGCTTTGCTGGTGTGGAATGCAAAGAGGTAAACACGAATAAACAATTAGATTCGGAAAAAAAGCTCGATTACTGGTCGTAACGGATTAGCCTTTCAGCTTCTTCCTTTAAAATTGGCAAATGTTTAATCACAATACTCCATACCTGCACATTTTCAATTTCGTCATATCCATGTGTTAACTTGTTTCTGGTGTCAACAATTTCCCCCCGGATATTTATCAATATTTTCGATACAAATTAAGATATCCTTTAATATTTTATTCGATTTATTATCCATAAATTACAACTTTAGTTGAATTAACTTCTGAAATAAAATACGGATTTTTTAGTGAACGTTCTGTAAACAAATCCACATCGCGCTTCAGTAAATCTTTTAATTCATATTCCAAATCCCATAAATGCTCCCCTGCATCTACCGGATTCAACCCATCCTGAAGATTAACCAAAAAGTCTACATCACTTTCGTTGTTAAACTTGTCAGTCAACGCAGACCCAAATATATAGGCCTTTTTTATCCTTGCATAAAATTTTATAGTCATGAAAGCACTTTATCAGAAATTTGAAATTCAGTTACAAAATACATCGACCGATTTCAAGCGCTATTTATACCACAAAGTTGCCTGGGACAGTCGTATGATTGGGATTATAGGACCTCGGAAGTAGCAAAATCAACTATGATTTTGCAATATATCAGGGAAAATCCGGATAGCAAAATTGCATTATATGTTTCGGCTGACGATATGTATTTTAGCGAAAACCGTTTGTACAATCTGGATGTAAGAGATTTATCAAAAGGCTCTGTCTTTACCAAAACAGCCTTATTGGCTTTGCCATTCAGCGAAACAGGAGATGATTTGCTCTGCTACCTGTTCTTTCAGTCGTCCACTGATTCACAGCTTGTTTCAACAAGTCAGTACTTAGGAACGCTGACTGCGTAATCAGTCAGAAGGACTTTTCAACGAAATCCCCTGAATGACATTGGAGAAATGGCGTTCGGGGGATTGGTTTGTACACAGGAAATCCTTATCAAATTAAACAATTGGCCTCACTATTTCAATTCTCATACCCATTGCTGAAATTAGCCGGTAAAAAACGCCCACGCTTGGTGATATAGCTCCGTTTTCGATGCGTGAAATGTATGATTTTGATGTTCCGGTTTTATGAGCCAATTCCGATTGGGTCATTTTCGCTTCTTTTCTGGCCTGATGCAAAACCATACCCGAATAAAAATCGTATGCATTTTGTTCGAATGCAGATCGTTCGGGAGTTCCATCAAATCCATATTTTTCATCAAGAACATCGCTATAATTTTTTATTTTGCTGTTGTTTGTGCTCATAATATTCATTTTTTATTCTAATTGCTTTTTCAATTTCATTTGATGGAGTTTTTTGAGTTTTTTTCTGAAAACCATTGAAGAGTACAACAATCTTGTCTTCATCACAAATAAAAAATACCCTGTAGATATTTGAATTATATTCAATTCTAAGCTCATAAACATTTTCTCTGATGACTTTAATAAATTTTATTGGTAGTCTGTCTTGTGTTCTTAATAAAGTCAGTAAATAATCAATTTTCTGAACTTCTTTTTCAGTTAGACCATCAATAAATTCTTCAAAATATCCTCCAAATGTAATGATAGTTCGTTACATTGTGCAAAGATATAAATGTTTAATGATGTTGAAACATTTTTTTCAGATTTAATATTTAATAAATGGATTTAACCGTTCAA
>JBILFS010000200.1:0-4612 GCA_044351455.1 Paludibacter sp.
CGATTCATTCATATCTTGTTCAGTCGGTTAAAAACGGCTGCCTGAACTATATTCGTTCGCAGAAGTCGCTCGACAGGGTATTGGGTGAACATGCCAAAATGATGCTCGATTTTCAGCAGGATTATATCCTGTCGAACCCAACGCCACTTCAATATGTGGAATCACAGGAAATTGAAAAAGAAGTGCTGAAAGCCATAGATCAGTTACCCGAAAAGTGCAGACATATTTTCGAGCAATACCTGTTTAATGGAAAGTTACCCGACGAAATAGCAAAAGATTTGGTAATCAGCGTAAGTACAGTGCGGGTGCAGTTGAAAAATGCCATGGATAAATTGAAAATATCGCTGAACCATCTTATCACTCTTTTTATCCTTTTATTTATTAAATAGAAAATTTATCAAATTTACAAATGCCTTTATAAAGATATAAAAAACAGCATGAAAAGCGAAGAAAGAAATTTTGAAGATTTAATGATTGATTATCTTTCGGGAGAAATTTCCGAAGCGGATCAACAGCACCTCAATGAGCTGTTGCAATCGAATCGTGATTTCAAAATGCGTTTTGAGGAGATGCTGAAATTACGTGCCATATCCTATGTTTCTGTAATTGAAGCCGGGAAGCAAAGCAACTACAAGAAAATAATTGAACAAATTAACGAAAGACCTTCGATTACAGTTCCCCGCAACCGATTGGCTGATTTCAGAAGAATTGCTGCGATTATTGCTTTCGTTATATCAGTCTCTGTTGCTTTATTTTATATCTATCGTGATTTTTCGTCACCTGCCGATACCGCATTTCAATACGAAACATATTCTCCCATCGGTTCACAAACGAAGATAATTCTTCCCGATAGTACCATTGTGTGGCTCAACTCAGCGTCATCTTTGAAGTACAATCAATCTTTTGGAAAGAAAAAAAGAGAAGTAACGCTGATAGGTGAAGGCTATTTTGAAGTTATGAAGGATAAATCAAAACCATTTATTGTACATACTCAATCACTCAATGTGAATGTTTTAGGAACAGTATTCAATATGAGAGCCTACGATGATGATGCTGAAGTAACCGTGAATTTAATCGAGGGATCAGTCAATATTTCTTTGCCAGCATCTGAAGATAAAGGTTTGCTGACTATGAAACCAAACGAAAGAATGGTTTTCAATAAACAAACACGTAAAATTATAACTTCTGACACAGATGCTTCCCGTGCTTCCTTGTGGACTACCGGCAAACTTTGTTTTGTGGATGCGACCCTGGAACAAATTTCGAAAGATTTAGAACGAAAATATGATGTTGAGATTCAGATTATGAACGATAAAATCAAAAATGAAATCTTTTCCGGAAGTCTGGATTTGAATCTGTCGCTCGAAGAACTGATATCCTATATTGATGTGGATAAGAAATTCAGCATCAGGCAAGCTGGCGATACGATTTATATCGGAATCAGGTAGTAATGAATAATTAAAATTTGTTGTGCAATCTATTAACTAATGAAAAGTGTATCAATTAATATTGATTTAAACAAAATTATTTCACACAGTGAATTGATTAGTTATTTTAAACCGGGCTTCTTTTTGACAAGGAACGATAATTTAACGGTTAATATAAATATAAACACTTTCAATCAATTATATCCGGATTATTTACTATTGATTTCATGTTTTATTAACAATATCTCCGGTAAAGGAGTTAGCGTTTTTACAAAGTTTGTTGATTTTAAGCCTGATTCTGACCGGACAAAATATGCAAGCAGAATAAATTTCTTTAAAAGTATTGGATTTGATTACGAGGAGAATTTTAACCGCCGTAGTTCTGATGGTCGTTTTACAGAAATGAGTTTTTTTGACAAAAATAATGCAATGGATTTATTTAATTCAATCATGTCAGTTTTGATTAGAAACTCAGTTAATGAAAACTTGCTTGTCGGATTAGATTTTTGTATATGGGAGATAATTGATAACACAATAAATCATTCAGAATCTACATATACTTATAATGGAAAAGGGCTGATCTGTTCACAATACTACCCATATCGAAATGAAATCAGAATAATTATTGCAGATTCAGGTATTGGCATATATAAGTCACTCACAACACATCCAAACACTAAATACAAAAATTTCAGTGAAGAAGATGCATTAAGAAATTGTATTCAAAGAGGAATTACTAATAGTGAAGGAATGGGTTTTGGATTATGGGCAACAGCAGAACTGGTTAAGAAAAACAATGGAAGACTCATTATTCACTCAGGTAATTATCAGCTTGATACTAAATCAGATGGTCTTGTAAAACTATCACCATATTGGGAAGGAACATATACTTTTATTATTATTAATACACTCAACAAAATTGATTATTCAGCTGTTTTTAATGATATCGATACACGAATTGATATTTTAAATGAAAGAAAAGAAGAAAAATCTAATAAGAGATATGATGAATTGTGGTAAACATTATATATCTTTGCATACAGTTTGAAATATGAATATTAAATTTGGAAATATAAACAAAAGCCTTGGAACCAGGTCATTAGGGAACCGGCTAAGATTGGAGATTGAAGAAAACCTCAATAAGGGAGAGTTTGTATGCTTTGATTTCTCCGGTGTTGATTTTGTGTCTCATTCTTTTGCTGATGAATGTTTTGGAAAATTACTTTTAACCCGGGATATTAGTGAGTTACAGAAGCTAACGACTTTTATAAACACTAATCCATTGATTAAAAATACGATTTCTTTTACATTCAAAGAAAGAATGCTTAAAGCACTTGCTGCTGCAGGCTAACATAGCCAGAATCATATTTAAGGACAGACTTAATCAGAATTGAATTAGTCTGTTTTTTTTGTCATGGTATAATAATTCAGGTGAAAAACTTTCAACAAACCTAAACGTTTTCAGTCCGAGATGTGTATTTAATATCAGAGAGCAAAAATGCCCTCTGTTATACTAATGTCTGACAAAACCCAACAATTCGAGAAACTAATGATGCTCTATTTATCGGAAACAATTTCTGATAAAGATGAACGTATTTTAATTGATATTCTCAATTCCGACCCCAAATACAAAGTTCGTTACAACGAAATGGTAAAAACCAGGGCCATTTCAATGATTCCGCTTATTGAATCTGATAAGGCTGCGAATTATTCCCGCATTCATAAGCCAGTAATTAACAGCACTTTATTAAATAGATGCCCGGATTTTCTACAACAATTCCTAAGAATTGCAGCGATTGTTATATTTATTCTTTCCACTTCAGTTTCAACTTATTATATTTATACCGAATTTAACTCAAAGAATAATATGTTGAGTTTTGAGACTGTTGTACCTCATGGTTCTCAATCAAAAATTGTTTTGCCTGATGGAACCATTGCCTGGTTAAACTCCGGTTCAATTCTGAAATATAACAATAACTACGGGAAAAGAGACAGAACTGTTTATCTTACCGGCGAAGGTTATTTTGAGGTTGAGAAAAACCCCGGAAAACCTTTCTTTGTATTTGCTAACGACATAAAAGTCAAAGTATTGGGTACAATATTTAATGTACGTTCCTATAATGATGAAACATCAGTTGAGGTAAACCTGATAGAGGGGAAAGTGGATATTTCGTTAAGTGAAGTTGAAAACCCCCGCACCTTAAGCTTACTGCCGGACCAAAAAATGGTATATAATAAGCAAAACAAATCAATCAGGGCTTATAAGGCAGATGCATCCCGTGCTGCGACCTGGACCACAGGTAAACTTTGCTTTGTGGATGCCTCATTAGAGGATATTTCAAAAGATTTGGAGCGGAGGTATGATATTCAAATCATTATAAAAACACAAAAAATCAAAGAGGAATTGTTTTCTGGTAGTTTGGATTTAATTCAACCTATTGAGAAAATACTTGAATATATGGATGTTGACAATAAATACTCAAGAATTTATTCCGGAAGAACTATATATATAGCAAACAAAACCAAATAGAAGATGAGATACATTTATTTTCGGTTTAAATAAATATCTGGCGAAAAGACAATAGTAATTCAAAGAAAACTTTAAATCATGTTACAAAAGATGAAAATTAAAATGAAAAAAGAAATTTTATATGGGATTCACATTCCTATAAAAAGTTGTAAGCTATTTTCAAAAAGGGCTTTATTTCTAATGATTGCTTTTATATTATTTACAGTAAAAGCTTCAGCCCAGGAGAAGAAGATATCAATAACACAAACGAATAAACAACTAATCGAAATTTTAAATGAGATTGAAGTTAGAAGTGGATATTCGTTTTTGGTTCGAAGTTCTGATTTGGATTTAAAGCAAATTGTATCTGTCGATGTAAAAGACAGAAGTGTAAGTGATATACTCATGATACTTTTTAAAAACAAAGGAATAAATTTTGAAATCAACGGCAAAAGCATTTCAATATTTATACCACAGAAATCTGCCGGTAATGTAATAACAAAAAAAGAATCAAAAAAAATAACCGGCTTGGTAACCGATGAAAAAGGCGACCCGATTATTGGTGCAACCATTATTGAAATTGGTACAAATAAAGGTACTGTAACTGACATTAAAGGTCAGTTTATTCTTGAAACAGCGAATACAGGGCAGATTAAAGTTTCCTTTATAGGATATG
>JBILFS010000392.1:0-2807 GCA_044351455.1 Paludibacter sp.
AGGATAGAATGTACCTGAGCTTTCATTCGAATGCTCAAACAGAGGTGTTATTGAATAATCTTTCAAAGATTACTTTTACGAACGGTGGGGTTAAAATGGTGTTTGCCGACAATTCAACCCGAAATTTCACCGTTTCTGAGGTGAACAGAATTGCTTTTTCACCTGAGTTTTTATCAGGGGTCGATTTGGAACAGGCTGGAAATAATCCTTTTTTATATCCAAATCCGGTTAAAAGTGTTTTGAATTTCAAACATTTTTCTTCTTCAGAAAAAATAAGTGTTTTTACGGTTAATGGTATGCTTGTCTTGTCATTTCTGATTGAGTCGGATAATTATTCAGTTGATTTGAGTATGTTAAATCCCGGACTGTATCTCATCAAATCATCTCATCAGACTTTTAAAATCAGTAAATTATGAAAAAGGGAATTTTATTTGTTATCGCCACAATTCTGATTGCCGGTTTGATTGCTCAGGAAAAATTGAATATCCTGAAGAAAGATAATAGTGTGCTTGCTGTTTCGACATCCTTAATTGATAGTGTAAGAGTAGAAAACAATAACAGTTTGTTGAAGATATATAAAGCAGATAATACTGCTGAATCTGTTTTGGTTGCTGATGTTTATAATATGTTTTTTACAGGAACTCCGGATACGGTAAAAATTAATTTCAGTGATAATGCTGTTTCTGTCGATAATCCATTGGTGGATAAAGGTGTTGATGTGGTTGTTTCAGGTGCCGATGTGGTCGTAAATAGCTCATTGACAGATAATGAGGTGATTTATTGCTTGAAAGGTTCTTCATCATCGGGTTCCCTGAAAATTTACAGCACTTTCCGGTTGGAGTTGTTGCTTGCAGGTGTGAATTTAACCAACAATGATGGTCCGGCAATCAATATCCAATCGAAAAAGAGAATTGGTGTAACAATCGCAAGCGGAACAAATAATACTTTAGGGGATGGAAATACCTATGCAACAGCTACAGAGGATCAGAAAGCTGCATTTTTCAGTGAAGGTCAGCTTGTTTTTGCAGGTTCAGGTACATTGAATGTTTCAAGTATTGCCAAACATGCTATCTGTAGCGATGATTATATTGAAATTGAAAGTGGGTTGATTAATATAACTGCCGCTGGTAAAGATGCCATGCATTGCAATGAAAAACTGCTGATTCAAGGAGGTAAGACTACTGTTGCAGCTACTGGTGATGGTTTTGATTGTGAACTGGGTCACATCACCATGACGGGCGGTGAGGTGAGTTGTACGCTTGCTGCTTCTGATACAAAAGGCTTAAAAGCGGATAGTACTGTAACCATCAAAGGTGGAAAAGCAGTGTTTACGCAGTCGGGAACTGCTACAAAGGGAATTAAAGCCGGTAAGGCTGTTAATATTGTGGATGGGGTACTGGTTTTCAATACAACCGGCGGTATTGTGTCAACTGTACTGGGTTCGGGATTTGATATTGCTTATTGTTCGGCCATTAAATCGGATGCTGATATCAATATTTCAGGAGGGTCAATAACTTTAACGCAAACCGGCGCCGGTAGTAAGGGTATTTCTGCTGATGGAAACCTGAATATCACGGGTGGTGTTATTAATAGTACAAATTCTGGTACTGGTACTACATATAAAAATTCGACAGGAGTTACCGATTCTTATAATGCTACAACATTAACTTCTGATGGTAATATGGGTATTACCGGAGGAACGATAACTACTTCAAATTCGGGAGCAGCAGGAAAAGGGATTTCTGCAAACGGTACTTTGACCATTGGTAGTGCTACGGTTGGCCAGCCTGTAATCAATGTTACAACTACCGGAGGAAGTTTTGTTGTTTCCGGAAAGGATTCTGCGCTTCCAAAGGCAATAAAAAGTGATGGTGCACTAACCATCGATAATGGATTAATTAATATCAATTCTGCTAATGATGGGTTAAAGTCTGAAACTTCTATTACCGTAAAAGGTGGTACAACTATCATTTCGAAATCGTATGAAGGTATTGAGAGTAAATATATTTATCTGCAGGGTGGTAACACTGATGTGATTTCATCCAATGATGGATTAAATGCAACCATGGGAACTACTTCGGGCGGAACGGAATCCAATGACGGCAGTTTACTTTCAATTTCCGGTGGTACGCATTATGTCAATGCTACCGGTGGCGATGCTGTCGATAGTAATGGCAATATCACCATGACGGGTGGTTTTTGTTATGCAAACGGACCACAGTCAGGGATGGAAGAGGCTTGCGACTTCAATGGAAATTTTAATATGAATGGTGGTACATTTGTTGGTCCGGGTTCCAGTTCCAATATGACCAAAGCAATGAGTGCAACATCAACACAGGCCAATATGTTACTCTCATCAACCTCTGTTGTTTCAAATTCAACCCTGATGACGGTTAGCATTGGTGGTGTTGCGGTAGCATCTTTCAAGCCCAGAAATGGTGCGTATAAAATACTGGTTTCAACGCCAGCCATGACCAAAGGTGCTTCCTATGTGGTTTATACCGGTGGAACTTATGCCGGCGGGACAACAACATATGGATATAATTCCGGCGGAGTTTTCTCTGCTACAGGAGCTACAACCAGAAAATCGGGTACTTTGTCTGCCTCTTCAACAGTCAACAGTTTTTCCTTCTGATTTATGATTCCTGTACGATAAAACCACAGGACTTACAATAACCTTCTGTGAAGATTCCCTGTTGAAATCCCAGTCGCATACGATTTGCTTTGGGATTTTTCAGAATTTCCGACAATTCATCTGTAAAGATGTTGCCGAGTTTAAGGTTTGCTCCCGCATCAATGCAGCAGGG
>JBILFS010000393.1:0-2800 GCA_044351455.1 Paludibacter sp.
TTCGGATTTAGGAAGTTTTCAACTAAATCATCTGTATTGTTACTTATTGCATCAACAACATCTGTTTTCATTGATTCGTTAACTACCTCGTCAACATTTTGTACGCTTGTTGTGTCAATGTCGGGATTCATACATGATACTAAAACTGATGCACTTAATAACAGAACTGAGATTTTCTTCAAATAATTGGTTTTCATAATTGTTTTTTTTTTAAAATATTTAAATTGTTGTTTGATTGATATGCCACGTATTATTTCAAAGTGCTTGCAAAAAAACTAAGTATCTAAAAATCAACAATAAATGTATTTTGTGCCAGTTTTCTTATTATTCAGTATCGCACAAAATCTTCGTTAACGAACAAAATTAACTTCAATTAACAAATACAAAAACTCAAAAATTTATCAAAATATTATCAATCAGCTTAGATTTTTTTCATTCTACAGTTGAATCTTCGAATAAGAAGATGTGTTAATGGTGAAAAATGGTTGAATAAGCTATAGATATATAGCGATAATATTAAATTATCACATCATTCAATGACTGATTTTTTAATGTCAATTTTTTTTACGAAATTTGCACTCTTAAAATTCATTTTTTAAGGTAAATACAAGTGGATAAAACAAAGTACATATTCGTTACAGGTGGAGTAACATCTTCATTGGGTAAAGGCATCATTGCAGCTTCATTAGGGAAACTATTACAGGCACGTGGTTTCAGGGTAACCAACCAAAAGCTTGATCCATATATCAATGTAGATCCGGGTACTCTTAATCCATATGAACATGGAGAGTGTTATGTTACTGTCGATGGACATGAGGCTGATTTGGATTTGGGACATTATGAAAGATTTCTTGGTGTGGAAACACACAAGGCTAATAATGTTACCACAGGAAGAATATACCAAAACGTAATCAATAAGGAGAGGAGAGGGGATTTTCTCGGAAAAACTGTACAGATTATTCCACATATTACTGATGAAATTAAACGCAATATTAAGTCGCTGGGAAGTAAAGGCGAATTTGATTTTGTGATTACTGAAATTGGCGGCACTGTTGGTGATATTGAATCTTTGCCTTACATTGAAAGTGTTCGCCAGCTTAGATGGGAATTGGGTAAAAACTGTCTGATTGTGCATTTGACATATGTACCCTATCTGGCTGCCGCTAAGGAATTGAAGACAAAACCTACACAGCATTCTGTAAAAGCACTTCAGGAGCAGGGAGTTCAACCTGATATTCTAGTTTTACGAACCGAACATAATATCTCTGGTGATATCAGAAAGAAAGTTGCATTGTTTTGTAATGTAGAACAATCAGCTGTTATGCAATCCATTGATGTGCCATCAATCTACAGGGTTCCACTTAACATGCAGGCAGAACGACTGGATGAGGTTGCGTTAACCAAAATGGGTTTTGATCTTGACAAAACTCCTCATGCTGACATGGATAAATGGATTACATTTGTTGAAAAACTTGAAAATGCCAAGGAGGAGGTTAGAATTACACTTGTTGGAAAGTATGTTCAGTTGCCGGATGCATATAAATCAATCATTGAATCACTCATTCATGCTTCTGCCTATAATGGCAGGAAGCTTAAACTTGAATTAATTCTTTCGGATAAACTAACGGAAGAGAATGTAGAAAAGAAATTAGGCAAAACTGATGGAATCCTGATTGCTCCCGGCTTTGGAACCCGGGGTATGGAAGGAAAATTCAGCGCTTTAAAGTTTGCCCGTGAAAATAACATTCCTTGTCTTGGTATTTGTATGGGCATGCAAACCATGTCGATTGAATTTTCAAGAAATGTACTGGGATTGAAAGATGCCAATAGTACTGAAATTGATCCGACAACTTCTCACAATGTTGTGGATATCATGGATGAACAGAAGAATATCCTGGATTTGGGCGGCAGCATGCGTTTAGGTGCTTATGCTTGCAGTCTTAAAAGTGGCAGTAAAGTTCGGGAAATTTACGGGAAAGATCTTATAGAAGAAAGACATCGTCACAGATATGAATTTAACAATAACTACAAAGAAGCATTCGAAAATGCAGGTATGATTTGTAGCGGATTGAATGAAGAGTCAAATCTTGTAGAAATTATTGAACTGGTGTCTCATAAATGGTATATCGGTGTGCAGTTCCATCCGGAGTACAGAAGTACTGTTGTGAACCCACATCCTTTATTTATCAGTTTTGTTAAAGCATGTATTGAATAATAATTTAAAATAAATGGATAAGAATACGATTGTTGGATTTGTTTTGATTGCTGCCATCCTGATTGGTTTTGCAGTGTTGAATAAACCAAATGAAGAAGAAGTTGCCCTTCAAAAGGCCTATAATGACTCTATTGCTCTTGTGGCAAAGGAAAGAGAACAAACTATTGCTCAACAGCCGGTTATTGATACTGTAAAAGTGCAAAAATCTGATTCTCTTGCAGTAACACAAAAATCTCAGGTTTATGCAGATTTCTTAACGGCATCAACCGGCGAAGAGAAATTAGTTACCATGGAAAACGACCTGTTGAAGCTTGTTTTTTCAAACAAAGGGGGTAGAATTGTAAAAGCTGAATTAAAGAATTACATGACCAAAGATTCAGTTCCTGTGCAATTGTTCAACGAAGATGCAGCTTATTCATTTACAATGGCTCTTCGTGAAAATCATATCATCAATACCGGTGAATTGTATTTTCAA
Source organism: Paludibacter sp. (assembly GCA_044351455.1). Taxonomy (GTDB): domain Bacteria; phylum Bacteroidota; class Bacteroidia; order Bacteroidales; family Paludibacteraceae; genus Paludibacter. Next base: position 2,691 of record JBILFS010000393.1, read on the forward strand.
CCTTCGGCTGTAACAAAGGACAAAGACGGAAATCAATCTGTTTCTTTTGTTTTACAATCGGAATCTGCAGGAAAAATGATTTTCAATTATAGACTTCCTGCGAAAGAATA
>JBILFS010000394.1:0-2796 GCA_044351455.1 Paludibacter sp.
AACCACAGAAAATAAAAATCCGGCAGGAGATGGTGTCGACCGCAGCCGCTTGTTCTCATTGCTGAGTCGTATTCATTATTCCTATGATAATAAGTATATGCTTACTGTTAATTTCCGTGGTGACTCATCCAGTCGTTTTCCGAAAAATCCCTGGGGTTATTTCCCATCAATGGCTTTTGCATGGCGTGTTAGTGAAGAAGAATTTTTGAAAGATATTGACAATCTTGATTTCCTGAAATTCAGAGCCGGATGGGGTAGGATAGGAAATGCCAATGTACCCACATCAGCATTTAGCGCCGTGATGTTTTCATCCGGACCAACTTTCTCCGACTATGTATTGGGAGCCAATCCTGCCATTGTTACAGGTGCAACCATGTTAACCATTGCCAATGAAAATGGTCGCTGGGAAACCGCAGAGCAGATCAATGCAGCATTAGATTTCGGATTGTTTGGCGGTTTGTTAAATGGTAGTCTGGATGTTTTCAGTCGCAATACCATCGATGCTTTGCTTTATGTAAAAGCTCCTGCTCAGGTAGGTAACCGTTACGATCCTATTGCCAATGTGGGAAATATCAATAATAGTGGTATCGAGTTATCATTGGATCATCAATATAAAATTGGTAAGATTAAATATGGGGTAAACGGAAATGTCTCATTCATCAAAAATACACTGACTTCCCTGAATGGTGGTGATGTGATTTATGGTGACCGTGTAAAATCGGATGTCGGAATGCCATTGTTTACACTTTGGGGTTATCAATACGAAGGAATCTATACTTCAGATGCAGAAGCTTTGCAACATTTGGATGGCTATACTGCTGAAGAAATTGCTTTCCATGCCGGTGATGCAAAATTTGCGGATTTGGATGACAATGGTAAGATTGACGATAAGGATAAAACAAATCTTGGAAATGCTTTTCCATGGATGACATATGGCTTGAATTTTAATACAGAATATGAAGGTTTTGATGTTCAGTTGTTTTTCCAGGGTGTTGCAGGAAACGAAATTTATAATGCAATGCGTGAACGTACCGAAGGTAAAGGTGATGTAGCAACACTGAGTACATCCATGAGGGATATCTGGACTTCTGCAAATCCTTACGGCACTATTCCGAATCCTTATGGAACTTCTCTCAATATGGCTAATTCAAGTCGGTTTGTGGAAGATGGTTCTTATTTAAGATTGAAAAATGTTCAGATTGGTTATACTTTACCGGCGAAAATTGCAAAATCTGTCAATCTCAATAAATGTCGCTTTTATCTGACAGGTAGCAATTTGTTCACTTTTACCAAATATACCGGTTATGACCCCGAAGTAGGCAGTGGTGTTGATTATGGTAATTATCCGCAATCAAGAACAGTTACTGCAGGTGTTAGTCTCGACTTCTAATTAATTAAATTTAAAACATCAAAAAAATGAAAAATATTAAATTAATAATCATAGCTCCTTTTTTGTTACTGTTATCATCCTGTAACGACTGGATTTTGGAAGAAACTCCGGGTGTAACATTGCTGGAAGATTATTTTACTGTAGGAAAAACTGCCATTCAAACTACCAATGGTGCCTATGTACCCCTGATGTGGGAATACAATAGCACGTATTTTCCAGAATGGTTTATTGGTGATGTTGCCTCTGACGATGCTTTGAAAGGTGGACAGTCAATCGCCGATATGGCTGACGCATATGATTTTGAGAATTTTAAAACCAATGCCAACAACGGATTTCTGCTTGAATTCTACCGTGCACAGTATCAGGGTGTTGGTCGTTGTAATCTTGGAATGGAACAAATTGCATTGATGAAAACTGATTCGGTTATGACTGAAAAAGTTCGTACAAGACTGATTGGTGAACTGAAATTCCTCCGGGCGATGTATTACTTCCGTTTGGTCAGAGTTTTTGGTGGTGTTCCGCTTACGACTACACCTATCAATAGTTCCGCTGACTGGAAGCAACCCCGTGCAAGTGTTAATGATATCTATACGCAAATTAAAAATGATCTTACTGCTGCGAATAGTGGTCTGTGGCTTAAAAGCAGCTATAAACCCGAAGATTTGGGTCGCGCTACCAAAGGTGCAGCCCAGGCTATGTTGCTGAAAGTGAACCTGTATCTGAAAGATTATGCCGAAGCAAAACGCTGGGGTGATTCAATACAATTATCAAACCAGTATCAACTTGTATCGAAATATGCCGATAACTTTACTTTGACGGGTGAGAATGGACCGGAATCAGTATTTGAAATTCAGTACATGGAAGATCCAATGAGTGATTACGGTCAGGGTAACGGTTTTACCCGTGGTACTTATACCGTAGTGTTAACCCGTTCACGTTCATCAAAATTCCAGGGTTGGGGCTTCAATAAACCAACACAAAATTTGTATAATGCCTACGAAACCGGAGATCCCCGTCGTGATGCAACTATTTTCAATCCTTCAGATTCAGAAATTGAAACTCCCTCACAGGAGATTTACCTGGGTAGTCGTTATTTGAATCGTAAATATGCGATGATGAATCCTGATAATTCTATCATCAAACTCGAACATCCCACCCGTGGTGCAATCAATAATAAGGTTATCAGATATGCTGATGTTTTATTGATGTATGCTGAAGCATGTTGCGAACTGAATAAACTGTCGGAAGCAAAGACAGCCCTGGAAGCGGTTCGTGCCCGTGCCCGTGGTGCTGCAGCCATTCTGCCGGCATTTCCTTACGGCAGTTATGCCGATAATCAGACTGATTTGAGAAAAGCAATCCGTCATGAACGCCGCGTGGAACTGGCCATGGAAGGACACCGTTGG
>JBILFS010000395.1:0-2790 GCA_044351455.1 Paludibacter sp.
TCACAAAATAAGCATCTTTATCATTCTTATTTTCCTTTGGAACAGGCGAATAACTTGCATCACCTGTAGTAAATACCGGAATACAGGTATTTCCTTTGATATCCAATTTCACCGGAGCGTTATAAGTCTGACCGTAAATAAGCGGACGATCACCATATTGTTCACGATTAAGATAATATTTGAGTGAAAACACATTATCAGGTGAGTTCTGATCCATTGGAGGATTTGCTGCAGATCTGATTACAATTACACTATAAGATGAATAGCCAATCATAATTACACTGATCATTAAAACAGCATTGTTAATCCAGCGTGGACTAATTTTATCACGAAATTTGAATAATGCGATTGTAATTCCGGCAACTAACAGCGTACCGATTACAAAATGACTTCCGAAGAATGGTATTCCTACAATAACCAAAGTTAAAATAAAGGAAATCAGCATCCTGGTTTGATTTTTCTGAATATAACTTTCTATTGTTGCCCAGGTCAGAATCGCAACAGTCAGTGCCAGATAAACAAATAAACCTGAATTGAAGGCCATTCCAAGCGAATTAACAAAGAACAATTCGAACATGCTCGCCATCTCAATCGATCCCGGAATAATTCCATACAGTACTGCACCAAGAATTACCATTGAAATCAACATGGTAGAAACAACTCCCCAGGGTGAAACTTTATAGTTTTTGAAGTAATAAACCAATACAATGGCCGGAATTGCAAGTAAGTTAAGTAAGTGAACACCAATTGAAATTCCCATCAGATAGGCAATAAAAATCAACCATCTGTCAGATCCCGGTTTCTCTGCAACAGTTTCCCATTTCAAAATTGCCCAGAATACAACGGCAGTAAACAATGAAGAATAGGCATAAACTTCACCTTCCACAGCAGAAAACCAGAATGTGTCGGAGAAAGTATATGCTAATGCTCCTACCATACCAGCTCCTAATATACTGATGATATTCGATGCAGAAAAATCATCTTCATTCTTCATGATTACTCTGCGTGCCAGATTGGTGATTGTCCAGAAAAGAAATAAAATTGTAAATGCACTGGCTAAAGCGGATAAAGCATTAACCATCAAAGCAACCTGAGTCGGATCAGAAGCAAATAGCGAGAAAAATCTTCCGGTCAACATAAAGAAAGGCGCTCCCGGCGGGTGTCCAACATCCAGCTTATATGCAGCTGAAATAAATTCTCCACAATCCCAAAAGCTTGCTGTAGGTTCCATTGTAGACAAATAAGTAAATGCTGCAATAGCAAAAGCTATCCAGCCAAAAACATTGTTGAGCAATTTAAATCTATTCATTTTCAAATTGTTAATCCTCAGGATTCGAGTCCTTCAGGTGAAATGATTATTGGTGTATTTTTAATTTAAAAAAATTCGTTCAAAGATACAAAGAAAAATCCTTTTAAATAATAATATTACTTATATTTGTAAAAATTCACAATCATAAATATATGCCCGCAATCAGGTCTTTCTCAGAACTCAGGGTACATTTGCAAAACATTAGTACCCGTCGCGCAATGATCGTCATTAATCCGGCCGATACCCAAACCAGGGAAGCTGTCATTCAGGCAGATGATATGGGTTTAACAGAAACCATCATCATTGGTGATCCAACAGTTTATCAAAAGAATCTTTTTCCTCAAAACGATCGATTTAAACATATTCTTTGTGCTGATTTAAAGGCTGCATCGGAATTATCTGTTGAATTATTGAAAAACAATGAGGCAGAATTTCTGATGAAGGGTTTGGTGAATACAGATGTACTTTTAAGGGCAATTATCAACAAAGAAAAAGGCATAGTTCCATTCGGTCAGGTTGTTACATTCATAGCAGCCATGGAAATCCCATCCTATCCGCGACTCATTTTTGTTTGCGATCCGGCTGTAATTCCTGCACCAAACCTACGTCAGAGAACATCCATGATAAAATATGCCATTTCGATGTGTCATTCATTCGGTATTGCTCAACCTCGTATTGCATTATTACATGGTACTGAGAAATTAAATCCAAAGCTCTGCTTCATGAATGACTATCAGGCCATTTTGGATTTACATAAGGCAGGTGATTTTGGTGATGTCATTATCGATGGACCATTGGATATCTTCATTGCACTGGATCCCGTTCTTGGTGCCATTAAGCAAATTGACTCACCTATTCAGGGAGACGCTGACGTCCTGATTTTTCCGGGATTTGAATCAGCTAATATATTCTATAAGAGCATGATGACATTTGCAGGCGCACAAATGGGCGGAATTTTGTTCGGCACACAAAAACCGGTGATATTGTCATCGAGAAGCGATAATACGGCATCAAAATTCAACAGCATGCTTAACAAATCTAAAAGGTTTGATCAATCAAAATGTATGACCAATCTGCAATGACAACGGAATTTTGACAGCGTCGTTGTTTGGATAAATATTGCCATTGGAATAATGACCGATTTTTAATTCCAGGTTCAGATTTCTTTTTTCACCAAAAAAGACACCTGTACCCATATTATCCATGAAAGTAAATTTCTCGCCAGTGTTAAATCCATCAATAAATTTCTCTGTTATGAATGTTGGAGCTGCAACGGTGTAATAGAAATAGGCATAAAATTTTGAGGTGTGAAGGTAATTAAGTCTGAAAACCGGAAAAACAGAAAAAGTAAAGAACTGCTGTCTACCCAAATTTCTATCACCATTCATCCCGGTTGTTTGCCAAACAGAAGCATTCACACCCCAATCCAATGCAAAAAACCTTGCACTATGAAAGACATTTCTTTGGTAATTCAAAGATAA
>JBILFS010000396.1:0-2781 GCA_044351455.1 Paludibacter sp.
TTAGCTTTATCCTTTTGCTTTACACCCATGCTTTTACCGTTTACAAAAAGTTCGGCTTTGGGATAATTGGTGTAGCAATACACAGGCACTACCTGTCCCAAACGATCTGACCAGTTCCAGTGCGGGAGTAAGTGCAACATTGGTGTAGCACTCCATTTACTTTGATAGAGATAAAAACGGTCCTTTTTTAAACCGCCCAAATCGACTATTCCAAAATAAGAACTTCGCGCCGGTGTACCTTCGTTATAAGGTGTTGGTTCGCCCAAATAATCGAAACCTGTCCACACAAATTCGCCCATAATAAATTCATTATCATCCTGGGCTTCAAACTCCGTATCGGGAGTTGAAGCCCAACTTGGATATTCCATATCGTAGCCCGAAACCTGATAATCTTCGTGCCATACGCCTCTTATTTCCTTCACCGGAAATTTATACTCGCCACGTGAACTTACTGTCGAAGCTGTTTCGCTCGCCAAAATTACAAAATTCGGATATTCGGCATGTTTCTTTTTGTAATCCTGTGGTTTGTAGTTAAAACCTACTATATCGAGCACATCAGCCAAGCCATTTGTAATAGCGGCATTGTGGTTGTTAAATCCTGCAGTGGCGGGACGGGTGGGGTCTTCTTCGTGAGAAGTTTCCACCAATTTACGCGCAATTTCTTTGCCTTCGGGCATTGCTTGTTCATTTATTTCATTGCCAAGACTCCACATAATAACCGAAGGATGATTGCGGTCGCGGCGAATCATGGAACGCAAATCGTGCTGCGACCATTCATCGAAATACAAGCCATAACCATTTGCATTTTTGCCATATTTCCACTCGTCAAAAGCTTCAACATCAACCAATAATCCTATGCTATCGCAAATTTGCAATTGCTCGGGCGAAGGCGGATTGTGAGAAGTACGAATGGCATTGGCACCCATTTCTTTCATTATTTCTAACTGACGAAGCGTGGCACGATAATTAACGGCGGCTCCGAGGGGACCCAGATCGTGATGTAAGCAAACGCCTTGTATTTTTACCGGTTTTTCGTTTAGGAAAAAGCCTTTATCTTTATCAAAACGAATGGTGCGACAACCAAAAGTAGTTTTGTATTCGTCGGTCAATACATTATTTACATAGACCTTCGAAATAGCAGTGTAGAGTGAAGGAGTTTCGATGCTCCAGAGTAGTGGGTTTTTTATTTTTAATTGCTGATTAAACAATAATTTTTCGGTCATTTTCTGAGTTGTGGCTACCGTACTTACTTTTTCGCCTTTTTTGTTGAATAATTCAGTTACCAATTTTACAGATGCTTTTTCGTCAGTTCCGTTTACTTCGGTTTTAATATTGACATCAGCATTTTTGGCATTCGCAATAGGTGTTGTAATAAAAGTTCCCCAATGTGCTACATGCGTTTGAGCCGTTTTTACCAATCGAACATTCCGATAAATGCCGGCTCCTGAGTACCAGCGCGATGACTCGGGCTTATTTTCCATGCGAACAGCCAACACATTTTCTTTTCCAAACTGTATATGTTTAGTCAAATCGAACATAAACGACGAATATCCATAAGGCTGTTCACCAATATAAACACCATTGAGATACACCTTTGCTAAACTCATGGCTCCATCAAATTCAATGGAAATGCGTTTGTTATTATCTGCGTCGGTTATAGGTAATACTTTCCGATACCAACCAACACCAAAAGTAGGTAAAGCACCGGTACGACCGGTACGTAGTTGTGCGGAAGTCTCGCCATCGGCTTTTACCTGCACGTATTGTCGGTCGATATTCATGTCGAAATTACCCAGAATTGCCCAATCGTGGGGAACAACAACTGACTGCCACTGCGAATCGTCGAAGGTTGCTGTCTGAGCGCCGGATAGATCTGAATTTATAAAGCGCCAACCTTTATCCAAAAGCTGTATTTTTCGTGGGCTTTGAGCTGTCGAAATTTGTATGAAAAATAACACAAGTGCTAATGAACATAATTTATTCATGGGTTTCATTTTTTTTGAAAGTAATACTGCAAAAATATACAATCACTTACAATCTTACTTCTAAAATAGACTCAAATACTTCCAATTAAATGTCAATTGAACATCAAACAAGGTATTTTGTTATATTTTTGAGATAAAATTTATATCTTTGAACGCAGTTGATATTACATTAAATTATTGTCGAATGATGCGTGTATTGCTCTTTCTTGTTCTAATTTTACAATCTGTTTTCGGATTTGGTTTCGACAAACAAGCCATATCATTTAAAAAATTTCCATTCAAAGAGTCTTTGCCCAATAGTATTGTTAAACGTGTTTTTCAGGACTCAAGAGGATTTGTATGGCTCGGCACCGAAGCCGGCATTTGCCGGTACGACGGCTATAAACTCATTACCATAAAATCGAATATTGAGCATCCCAACCTGCTCACCAGCGGAAATATCCTGTGTATTGCCGAGGATAAACGCAACCACATTTGGTTTGGAACAGACAGAGGAGTGAATATTCTGGACGAAAACAACCAGGTAATTTCCTTATTCCCCAAACACGAAGTGCAGGATTTACGTATCAACAGTATATTGTGCGATAAAAATGGAGATATGTGGATTGGCAGTGAAAATGGACTTTTCGTGTACGATTATACCTCTGGAAAGTTAAAAAAGCACAGACACACCAGCGACCCTTCGTCATTGCCAGGCAACAATGTGAGTCAGGTTTTCGAAGACAAAGCAGGTAATATTTGGGTGGCGCTTTGGAGCGATGGGCTCTGCCGCTACGACAATAAATACCAAAGTTTT
>JBILFS010000030.1:0-10354 GCA_044351455.1 Paludibacter sp.
GGTTACCTTATCTTCATCGCCATCTTTTTGTGTATCCTGATCGGTGAGCAACGATACTTCAGCGAGAAAATCTGTCAGCATCCCCGGCTCATCCTGTTCCCTTTTCTTTTCGCAAAACTCATGAACTGCATTCAGCAATTCCTGCACGTTTTCCCGGCGACTCATAGCTTCGACTGAAGTATCCGTATAAGTATCTGAAATGATGCCGGTTGCCTTGATAATCACATCCATCATCTGATAGGCATCCAACACCTCCTTTTGTTGAGCAAAAACCTGAATCATGTCCCGGAATTTCGCAAGTTTGGCAGCCGTACCGCTATTCACAGGCAGGTTGAATGCCAGGGTATCAAGCAAAACATCCCAGGCTGTAACATTATGAACTGCAGCACATTCCAGCACCTTATTCACGGTTGTATCCCCAATACCACGGGCGGGCACATTGATAATACGTTTCAGGGCTTCCTCATCCGATAAATTACTGATTAACCTGCAATAAGCAATCACATCCTTGATTTCCTTCCGCTGATAAAACGACAAACCTCCAAATATCCTGTAAGGGATGAATGCCTTTCTGAGTTGATCCTCCATCACACGCGATTGGGCATTGGTACGGTAAAGAATGGCCATATCCTCGAAAAGAAACTGTTTGGAATCTTTTAAATCCTGCAACTGATTTGCCACCATCAGTCCTTCCTCCATATCGGAAGAAACCTGCATCACCTTGATTTTCTGACCCTTTTCCTTTTCTGAAAAAACCTTTTTCGGAATCTGATGTTCATTCTTGGCAATCAGACTATTGGCAGCATTCACAATCATTTGCGTCGACCGGTAATTTCTTTCTAATTTGAAGATTCTGGCCGTCTGATAGTTATTTTTGAACTGCAGAATATTGTCGATATTGGCCCCGCGGAAGGAATAAATACTCTGTGCATCGTCGCCCACCACACAAACACGCTCATGCGCTTCCGATAATTTCTTGATAATCAGATATTGTGCATAATTCGTATCCTGATACTCATCCACTAAAATATATTTAAACTGATCCCTGTAAAACGACAACACTTCAGGAAAATCCCGGAAAAGAATATTGGTTTGCAGCAGTAAATCGTCAAAATCCATGGCATCCGCCTTTTTACACCGGTCGCAATAAATCCGGTAAATCTCTGATAATCTGGAAATTCTGGCAGAAGCGTCCGCCTTATAAAATTCCTGATTGGCAGCATAAGCACCCGGCGTAATCAGGTTATTTTTAGCATAGGAAATTCGACTGTGAACCATCCCGTGACGGTAAATCTTCTCATCCAGTTGCATTTCTTTGATGATAGATTTTAACAGTGAATTCGAATCTGAAGAATCGTAAACTGTGAAATTCTTTGTAAATCCTATTTTTTCAGCTTCATTTCTTAGAATTCTTGAAAAAATGGCATGAAAAGTTCCCATCCAGAGATACCGGGCAGTACGTTCACCAACCAGTTGGGCTATTCTGCTCTTCATTTCCCGGGCAGCCTTGTTGGTAAATGTAAGTGCTAAAATATTGGAAGGGGCCAGACCCATTTTGAGCAAATATGCAATTTTATAGGTCAGCACACGCGTTTTCCCCGAACCAGCCCCGGCAATAACCAGCGACGCCCCATCCACAAATTCAACAGCTTCACGCTGATTATCATTGAGTTCCTCTAAGAATTTCATGTAAAATGAATTGAAATAAAACCGAAAATTTAACAGGCAAATTTAGGAATAAAAAGGGGAAACGACAAGTAAAAGCAATCCATAAACTAAATCCATTCCTTTATTGGTTACATGTTGCAAAACACGCAATATCAGCATCGATGCCGGCTCATTTTCCAGGATTTAAAATTCTTAGTTCAAACATCTTAATCAATTGATTTGCTACTGCTTTTAACACATTTATTTGTATTATCGCATTAACCATCAGCCAAAAACAACATTCATTATTACAGTAACTATAAAAATCCGGGCTTTAATTTGTTTTACTTCAGTTTCATCAACTGAATGATTCTGTTCTTAAACTCCGTATTTTCATATAAACCGGTAAAATTTTCTGATCCAGGACCATAAGCAAAAACAGGCACCGGTAATCCCGAATGTCCCTTGGTTGAGAATTTCAGGTTTGAAATCCCTTTTTGGATATTTCCTGTTGGCATGGAAAGTCCACCGGTTTCATGATCAGCTGTAATAATTACCAGGGTGTTCCCACTTTTCTCAGCAAAATTAATTGCTTCAGCGGCGACCTTTTCAAAGTCAAGCATCTCATCAATTAAGTGTGCTGAATCATTGGCATGACAAGCCCAGTCGATTTGTGATGACTCAATCATCAGGAAGAAGCCTTTATTATTCTTACTCAAAAGATTGATAGCAGTAGCAGAGGCTTCCGGCAAATAATTCTTTCTTTCGGCAGCTTTTGGCGGATGATCTTCAAACAACAAGGCAGCCACCTTGTTTGAACTCTTCAATTTCTTAACCTCATCTAAGGTAAAAAGCGTACGGTATTTTTTATCCTTCAGTTCTCTGATTAAATTGCGGTTGTCAGCCCTGTTTTCAAAATATTTTCTTCCACCGCCAATAAACAGGTCAATATCTGATTTTAAAAAATCAGCTGCAATTTCCTCATACATATTTCTGTTAATCTGATGCGCAACATAAGAAGCAGGTGTGGCATGTGTAACAGCACAGGAAACAACCAAACCGGTCGCTAAACCCTTTTCATCAAGATATTTCATGATTGATTGAACTGCAACAGAATCCGGCCCCATGCCTATCATCCCGTTTTTTGTTTTCACACCCGTGGCCAAAGCTGTACCACCGGCACCCGAATCCGTTGTATAATTATCTGCAGAATATGTTCTGATCAGACCCAGGTTTTTACATTTTTCCAAAACTGATTTATTTCCGTTGGCAATCATTCCTGCCTGAATTTGTGGAAGGCCCATGCCATCACCTATGATAAAAATAATATTTTTAGGTGGTTTAGCTGCAAATATTACAAATGAAATACTTAGCAGTAGATATAAAGAAAATGAACGTCTCATTCTATTGTAATTTAATGGTTATCTGATTTTTTTGATCTGTCTCAGCAAATATTTATTCCTGATTTTTTAATGTCATTATTGATTAAAACTCTTAGAAATTGCTTTTAGTTCTTCTCTGACTTTTAATAAACGCTCTTTCAACTCCTGTTGTTTAGATACCGCATCCTTTTTATGCGTTAATTTCTGACGGGCACCTTCGAGCGTCAGGTTCTGGTCGTTTACCAGATACATAATCTGTTTGATAGTCGCAATGTCAACATCCGTGTAAAAGCGTGTACCTTTATCATTTCTTCGTGGCGACAACTGTTTAAACTCTCTTTCCCAGAATCTCAGATTGGAAGCCGAAATATTCAACATTTCAGAAACTTCCCTGATTGAATAAAAGAGTCTTTCCATCAGTTTATTTTTTAATTTTCAAACGCTGTCCGGGCAAAATTTTCGATCCTCTGATATTATTCCATTGCTTAAGTTTTGTAACAGAGACACCATATCTTGAAGCAATTGAACTGAGTGTTTGTCCTTTCTTAACCTTATGATAAGTTACCTTTTCTGTGACTCTGGAAACCTGAATTGGCTCCGGCATCACTTCTTCTCTTCTGGTATTAACCAATGAATCAGCTTTATACGAGGCAATTTCAGACAGTTTATCAATAAACTTACCAATCATATTTACAGGCAAAGTAACAGCATAAGGTTTTATATCACCCGGAATAATATTTTTTCTGTATTGAGGATTCAACATTTTTATCTGATCAACCGGTATACCCAACATGGAAGAAATCTGTTCAAAATGCACCCTTTCCTGTATCATAACTGTATCCACAGCTTTTGGGAACTCCACAATATTTTTACAGATATTGTGCTGACTCGCGTAATGCATGGAGTAATTTGCAGCAATAAAAATCGGCACATAACTTCTTGTTTCTGCTGGCAGAAGTCCATATATTTTCCAGTAATCTTTGGTACCACCAGCTCTGCGAATTGCCCTGTTCACATTACCAGGTCCGCAATTATAGGCAGCAATAACCAAATGCCAGTCATTATAGATTGAATAAAGATCTCTCAAATATTCGGCTGCAGCTGTGGAGGATTTAATCGGATCCAATCTTTCATCAACAAGACTATTTACCTCCAGGCCATACATTCTACCGGTTGCAACCATAAACTGCCATAAACCTGCTGCACCAGCAGACGAAACGGCTACAGGGTTCAGGGCAGATTCAATAACGGGCAAATATTTTAGTTCCAGCGGCAATTTCAATTTCTCCAGAGAGTTTTCAAACAACTTAAAATAATGGTCACTCAGGCCCAATAAATTACCCATTTGCTTTCTTCTCCTGACAGTATATAAATCGATGAAAGAACGTACATATGTATTATATGGCATTTCCATAACACAGGGCATTTTCCTGAGTCTCAGACTGATGATTGAATCCGTTACAATCTGGAGCATGGGTGTTGTATCACAGGGCACTTTTTTAATCTTTGTAGACATCCAGTCCGACAACATGTGATCCATGGCATAGGTGAAATCAGGAGGAATAACCAGATTATCTCTGTTAAATCCCTGATTTGTATTATCAAAAAGCGAAGATTTGTTCTGAGTAAAAACAATCAACGCTGAAAACAAAAAAGTACCAATTAAAAAACGTCTTAAAACCATCCAATCATCATTTAAAAATTAAAACTTGTCTTCAAACCATAAGCCATACCTGTTGAAGACCCCCTGAAATCATCTGCTCTCATCAAAGCAGGTCTGATTCGCATCGACAAATCAGAACTTATATCAAAATCATACAAATGGGCATCCACATAAGCATCAACCAAAGTCAACCCATAATAAGCAACCGAAACAATCACTGTTAAATCGCGGTTATACCTCGATTTGTCCATTCCTGTTTTCAGGGTATTAGTAAAAGTCTGAATACCACCATAACTCTCGAGGGTAAACCCTTCCGGAATAATATCCAGAAAACTATTGGTAGTATTATCCTTATCTGTTATATCAAGATATGCATTTTTGTAAGATGTATACCTTTTAGCATTCCAACTGATTGCAAATGCACAACCTAAAAACCCACCATAAACAATAGGTAATTTCCAATATTTACGATTTACAATTTGTCCATATCCGGGAATTACAGCTCCCAACCAAATATTTCTGACAGGATCAGGTTTAAAACTGGTATCTGTCTGTGCTTCAGGCACCTCATTTTTGACAAACTGAATAGTATCTTTCTTAATCTTCTTTTGAACTGAGTCGGTCAGTGATTTTTGCTGAAAATTTCTTTCTGCAAAAAGCGTTGTAACTGGTATCAGCAATAAAAAAACCAGACAAAGATATCTGTTAAATTTGGTCGTCACCCTGATCAGGACTTTTGAATATTGTCAAATAACTCCATCAGTCTGGCCAGTTCATCATCATTACGGAAAGGAATTACAATTTTCCCTTTACCCTGTGTATCGGAATTCAGTTTTACATTTACGTCCAGAATTTCACACAACTGAAGTCTGAGTTCATCATATTCATTTAACTGAACCGGTTTTTTCTCAGCAGGACTCATTTTCTCCTGATTCTCTAAAGTTTTCAAAGGCTCAAAACTTCCTCTTTCAAGAAAATCTCTGACCATTTCTTCAATTTTTCTAACGGAATAATCATTTTCCAGCATTGATTCATACAAATGGAGTTGAGCTACAGGATCGTTTAGTCCGAGTAAAGCCCTGGCATGTCCCATATCAATTTTTTTGTTCTTGATACCCATTTGTATCTCCGCCGGAAGTTTTAACAATCGCAGGTAATTAGCAATTGTTGCACGCTTCTTCCCTACCTTTTCACTCAGTTTTTCCTGTGTGATTTTATATTCTTCCATCAAACGGAAAAATGACAAAGCAATTTCAATCGCATTGAGGTCCTCCCGCTGGATATTCTCAATCAAAGCCATCTCCATCACCTGTTCATCAGCAGCTGTACGGATATAAGCGGGTATCGATTTGAGCCCAATGCTTTTTGAGGCACGGTAACGTCGCTCACCGGCAATAATCATAAAAGTACCATCCGGATTTTTACGCAGGGTAACCGGTGAAATTACACCAATCTCACGAATTGAAGCTGCCAGCTCTTCCATCGATTCATCATCGAACATGGTTCTGGGCTGATTGGGATTTGGTTTAATCAGGTCCAGTTCCACATCACTGATAGATGATGAACCTGAAGTATTAATATTATCTGTATCAATTAACGCTCCGAGACCTTTCCCAAGTCCAATAGTTTTCGCCATGTGATTCAATTTTTACTTTAGTCGTTATTGGCAATCAATTCTTTCGCCAAATCCATATAATTCGAATTACCTTTAGATTCTGCATCATAAAGCAATACAGGTTTTCCGTAACTTGGTGCCTCACTTAACCGCACATTCCTGGTTATTACCGTGTCGAATACCATGCCTTCAAAATGTTTCCTGACTTCGGCCAACACCTGATTTGCCAATCTCAAACGATTGTCGTACATGGTAAGCAGAAATCCTTCAATTTCCAGGTTCATATTCAGTTTACTCTTAATAATTTTGATGGTATTCAGTAATTTACTGATACCTTCAAGCGCAAAATACTCACATTGAACAGGGATAATTACCGAATCGGATGCGGTGAGCGCATTTACAGTAATCAAACCAAGTGATGGTGAACAGTCAATTAAAATATAGTCGTACGACTCTTTTAGCGGAGTCAGTAGTTTGTACATCACTCTTTCCCGGCTTTCCATGTTGAGCATTTCTATCTCAGCTCCAACCAAATCAATATGTGAAGGTAATATCTCAAGATTCTCAACCTCTGTTTGATGAATTGCCCTGTTAGAAGGAACACCATCAATCAAACATTCATAAATAGTAAATTCCAGCGTACGAATATCAACACCCAGTCCGGATGATGCATTAGCCTGAGGATCAGCATCAACCAACAACACCTTCTTGTTCAGTGAAGCAAGCGATGCTGCCAGATTGATAGCAGTAGTTGTTTTGCCCACACCACCTTTTTGATTCGCTAAGGAAATAATTTTACCCATTCTTTCAATAAATTATTTTGAATGCTTAAATTTTAAAAAGCCGTACAAAGATAAAAAAAATAAATGATTTTGCATTGAAATTTTTCAACAGCATTTGAATAAAAAAGGAAATTTTCATACATTTTAAATACAAATATACAATTCCTGTTTGCATGCATTAACAAATGATTAAAAAAACAAAGGACAGCATTGCTATTACGCAACACTATCCTCTATTGGAATGGGCTAACCGTGAAGGATTAAGCTCTGTTCAATTTTTTCAGAATAATTTCCAGGCCAATGAAATCACAAAATTGCTGGTCGGAACGGGAATCTTTGAAACATCTTCAATAGATTTTAATTTTCCTGCTACATCCTGCATCAGATTTAATTTGGCATCGAGTGCAAGCATAAGCACATCTACTCCTAAACCAGCTTCAAGGTCAACCTGAGCTTCCTTGAAATCGTCAAACACCTGACCCGGAGTTACATTTCCTCCTGTAATATTGCTTATTTCAAGAGAAGAATTGGAATTCATGATGAATTTTGGTCCAAGAAAAACCCGAAGATTGGCAACCTTGAGATCTAATAATTTGTAACCCACAAAAACCGGTACTTCTACACGACTGATATTGGCTAAAGAAGTGAAGGAGAGTTTCTGACCATTCAATAAATAATCAGTTACATTGAATTCCTTCTTTTGCATGGAATACAATACTTCAGGCTGAATAAAGAATTTTTTAATAAAAATACGTGCGAAAACACCACCCTGGAAGTTGTTTGTCATTTCATTTTTAACATCGCCCAGATCATATTCTGAAATTGAACTCAGGTTTCCGATATTCAGAGATGAGTTGTAGCCGGCTTTAACGCCTAAATCAAACTGTGCAAATGTGAACGATGCCATTGAAAGCATCAGCATGGAAAAAATAATTCGTTTCATAATTCAATTAATTTTGCAGGTTTTAATACTCCTTTTTATAACATTTGAAAGTAACATTTGTTTAATAATGTTGATATTTGTTATCAAAAATCGTTCAAAAGTATAAAAAAAATTGATATACCGGTCAGGAAAATTAAATTATTTATCTTTGCAGAATAATTTGAACCAAATCAAACATGCAATGTGTATGAAACGAGCAATTTTTCCGGGCACTTTTGATCCATTTACAATAGGTCATTTTAGCATTGTAATGCGTGGATTAAATATCTTTGATGAGATAATCATCGGTATCGGGGTTAATTTCTCCAAAAAAAATCTTTTCAATGAAGATGACAGAAAAAAGATGATTGAGGAAACATTCAGAAATGAACCGAGAGTGAAAGTAGAAATCTATAATTCGCTTACGATAGATTTTGCAAAAAAATCGGATGCCGGATTTATCCTGAGAGGTCTCAGAACAGTTGCCGATTTTGAATATGAAAGAACAATCGGTGACACAAATTTTGAATTGAGTGGCATTGAAACTGTCATTTTATTTACCGAATCTGCGTATTCTCATATTTCATCAACCGTTATTCGCGATTTAATAAGATACGGAAAAGATGTGAAGAAATTCCTGCCACCAGGCATTGATATCCTGCCTTCAAACTAAAAATTTAATTTAAAAAGATGATGATCAAACAAAAACTTGTATTGCTGCTGCTTAGTTTTTCAGTAATTCTTTCAGCGCAAAATATACAACCCGATAAAACCTTTCAGATTTCCAAAAACATGAGCATATTTAATTCTGTATTGAGAGAAATTGAAATGTTTTATGTGGATACACTCAATCATGAAAAAATGATTAAAAATGCTGTAGATTATATGCTGCAGAATATGGATCCGTATACGGTATATTTTCCGGAAGACAATTCGGATGATGTAAGCTTTATGACTACCGGAGAATATGGTGGTATTGGCTCTCTGATTACAAAAACAACCGATGGTATTTGCATTTCCGACCCATATGAGGGAATGCCGGCACAGAAAAATGGTTTGAAGGCCGGTGATATTATCCTTGAAATTGATGGCGTAAGTACTAAAAACATGGCAGTGAGTGAAGCCAGTTCAAAATTAAAAGGGACCCCAAATACGGAGATTTCCCTGAAAATAAAACGCTATGGCATTAATAAACCATTGACTAAAAAATTCTTAAGAGAAAAAATTCAGATCCATCCGATTTCATACATGATGATGGCCGATAAGGAAACAGGGTATATTCTGTTGGATGATTTCACTGATCAGGCATCAATGGAACTAAAAAACGCTGTACAAAAGCTTATCAGGGAAAATAACATGAAAAAACTAATCATCGACCTGAGAAGTAATGGCGGTGGTTTGATTGATGAAGCTGTAAAAATTATGGGTTATTTTGTGCCTAAAGGAACTGAAATTGTAAGTACCCGTGGAAAGAGTGTTTATGCTACTCAAACTTACAGAACACCACTTGATCCGATATTCCCTGACATCAAAGTGGCTGTGATGGTTAACAGTCAGTCGGCTTCTGCTTCAGAAATCTTAGCAGGTGCCATGCAGGATTTAGACAGAGGCATCATCATTGGTCAAAGAACTTTTGGCAAAGGTCTCGTGCAGAATATTCGTCCGGTAAGTTATGGCGGTCAGGTAAAAATTACCACTGCCAAATATTATATCCCCAGCGGAAGATGCATTCAGGCCATTGATTATGCCAAAAGAAATGAAGATGGCAGTTTGCAGCGCATACCTGATAGTTTGACAAATATCTTTAAAACAAAGCACGGCAGGATTGTAAGAGATGGTGGCGGAATTATACCCGATACAATCACGAAAGATGAGAGAAAGATCAATATTGCATACTACATGCTGCTTCAGAATCTGTATTTTGATTATGCAACAATTTATGCTGCTCAAAATCAACAAATTGCGAATCCTTCTGCTTTTGTAGTAACCGACGAAGAATTTCAAAAATTCATTGCATTTGTAAAAGAGAAGAAATTCAATTATGTACCACAAACCAGGAAATATTTTGATGAACTCTATAATTTTGCAAAGAACGAAGACCTGGACAAAGAAGCTGAAGCGGAATTTAATGCCTTAAAAGCCAAACTTGATTTGAATCAGGATATACAGTTCAACAAACATCAGACTGAAATCAAAGAATTTCTAAGTTTGGAAATTATCAAAAGATATTATTATCAAAAAGGGATGATTGAATATTCATTGAAAAGCGACAAGGAATTACAAACCACATTATCATTGATTAACGACGAAAACTATTACAATGCAACTTTGAAAGGCAGGTAA
>JBILFS010000237.1:0-4144 GCA_044351455.1 Paludibacter sp.
CGACGAATTGAAAGGTGCCCTCAAAACAAAAATAGAGGAGAACAAAGACAAAATCACCTTTTCGAGATATCTGGCTACCATCCACCTGGATGTGCCTGTGGAATTCAATGAAAAAGCGCTTGAAGTTGAACCGGCTAATGAAACAGCCCTGAAAGCCTTATTCGACGAACTGGAATTCCGAACATTATCTGCCAATAAATTCGGCAATATTTTCACTTCACTCCCTCCCGATCAACCTGTTTCGAGAATTGGTTTTGCTCCTGCTAAGAAAAACCCGAATCAAATGTCACTTTTCGATGATGAAGATGATAATTCAACCACCGTTACTCAGGCTGTTCAAAATACACAAACTGTAAAAGAAGTGCTACCTGCATCAGGAGAGCCGGATGAAAACGGTTACCTGAACATTCAAACCAATCCACATGAATATACCCTGATTGACACAAAAGCAGGACGGGCCAATCTCATTTCGAAACTATTCATGCAAAAAGAGGTATGTTTTGATACAGAAACGACCGGCGTGGATGTTTTTTCTGCTGAATTAGTCGGACTTTCCTTCTGTTTTGAAAAAGGCAAAGCTTACTACGTGAATTTACCGGTCGACAAAGAGGAATGTAAAGCAGTCATGCAGGAATTCAAAGCATTCTTTCAGGCTTCGCAAATTGTAAAAATCGGGCAAAATGTAAAGTTTGATTTATTGATGCTTGCCATGTATGGCATTGAGTTGAAAGGAAAAGTTTTTGACACCATGATTGCTCACTATCTCTTACAACCCGATTTAAGACATGGAATGGATTATCTTGCAGAGATTTATCTCAATTATAAAACCATTCATTATGAGGACATGGTGGGCGGTAAGGGCAAAAAACAAATGTCGATTCGCGATGTGGACATTGAATTATTGAAGGAATATGCTGCTGAAGATGCCGACATCACTTTTCAGTTGAAAGAAATTCTTGAAAAGGATTTAATTACTCAAAACCTGATTTCTTTGTTTGAAGATATTGAAATCCCTTTAATGAGAGTACTCGCAACCATGGAAATGAATGGGGTCAAAATCAATACCGAAGCATTAAAACAAAGTTCAATTGTCCTTACAGAAGAAATGCTTCTTTTGGAAAAAGAAATTCATCAACTTGCCGGACTTAGTTTCAATGTGTCATCACCGGCACAGGTGGGTGAGGTATTGTTTGAAAGACTTCGGCTCGACGATAAAGCCAAAAAAACTAAAACCGGACAGTACTCCACTTCCGAAGATGTACTGGAGAAAATCAGATCGAAGCATCCTGTTATTGGCAAGATATTAGACTACAGGGGATTGAGAAAATTGCTGAGCACTTATATTGATGCACTTCCCGAACTGATCAATCCTTCAACCGGCAAAGTGCACACCTCATTCAATCAAACAGTAGCTTCAACAGGACGTTTAAGTTCAACAAATCCAAATCTTCAGAACATTCCGATACGGGATGCTCAGGGAAAAGAAATCAGAAAAGCATTTATTCCTGAAGATGGAGAGTTGTTTTTAAGTGCCGACTATTCTCAGATTGAACTCAGAATCATGGCACATTTGAGCAACGACATCAATATGATTGATGCGTTCAACAGCGGTCTTGATATCCACACAGCCACTGCTGCAAAGATTTATAAAATTGCCCTGGAGGACGTAAATTCCGACATGAGACGAAAAGCCAAAACTGCCAATTTTGGTATTATCTATGGCATTTCGGCCTTTGGTTTAGCCGAAAGACTAAGTATTTCGAGAAGTGAAGCCAAAGAATTGATTGAAGGCTATTTCAATACCTATCCGGATGTAAAAAAATACATGGACAATGCGATTCAGTCGGCCAAAGAAACAGGTTATGTAGAAACAATATTTGGCAGAAAGCGACAATTGAGCGACATCAATTCTCAAAACTCAATAGTAAGAGGCTATGCTGAAAGAAATGCCATCAACGCACCAATACAAGGCTCTGCAGCCGATATCATCAAAATTGCCATGATCAGGATTCAAAACAGAATTGTTGCAGAAGGTCTGAAAATGAAGATGAATATGCAGGTGCATGATGAGTTAAACTTCTCTGTGCCTGAGAATGAGATTGAAGCAGCTAAAAAATTAGTGGTGGAGGAAATGGAAAATACTGTAAAGCTGAAAGTTCCGCTGATTGCAGATCATGGAGTAGGGGTCAATTGGCTGGAGGCGCATTGATGCGGTTTTGAATATACCAAACGACAAAAAAGCCCTACTCTTAAGAGAAGGGCTTCCGCTATTTTGTTTCAGGAAGTATTAAGCCAGTTTGTTGGTGTATACCGCTAACTTAGACTTCAAATTTGAAGCTTTGTTTTTATGAATGATATTTCTTTTCGCCAGTTTATCAAGCATCGCGCTTACTTTTGATAATAATTCAACAGCAACTGATTTTTCAGTAGTTGAACGAAGTTTACGTACAGCATTACGAGCAGATTTAGCATAATAACGATTATGCAATTTACGTTTTTCAGTCTGACGAATTCTTTTTACAGATGATTTATGATTTGCCATCTTTTTTTTTCTTTATAATCTTTTTTGTTAGTAGCCCATAGGGGAGTCGAACCCCTCTTTCAAGAATGAAAATCTTGCGTCCTAACCGATAGACGAATGGGCCATGTTTTTTGCCTTTCAATTGACCTCTCAATTGCGGGTGCAAATATACGGCAGTTTTTTTAATCTTACAAGTACCCGGATAAAAAAAATCAATTATTTTTGTAAAAAATTCATTTTCATCATGCTGATAAAAACTAATGCAATAATTCTCAGGCAGATAAAACACTCGGATAAGGCATCGATTGTCAGCGTGTACACCCAATCTCATGGTCGGTTATCCCTGATGGTTTACGGATCATCCTCCAAAAAATCACCCGGAAAATTTGCATTATTGCAGCCTTTAAGTATCACCGAAATAACAGCCGACCATCAACCTGGCAAGGATATAGGCACCCTGAAGGAGATTTCCTCCAGAAATCCTTTGTTAAACCTCCGGATTGACCCGGTTAAAAATGCGTTGACATTCTTCATAACAGAGTTGCTAACCAACATCCTCCGACATCCCGAAGAAGATGATTTTCTTTACGGGTTTATCTGTCATGCGATTACCGAACTGAACGATTGTACCACTTCGGTTGCTGATTTTCATCTCATTTTTATGGTAAAACTGGGGTCAATTCTGGGCATTGAACCCAATGATCAGCAAATTGAAGCACCATTTTTTGATTTATTGAATGGTCATTTTTGCCAATCGCGACCCCATCATGAACATTTTTTAGACAAAACACTGACTGAAACACTACGACAGCTGATGCATTGCGACCGATATACAGGTGAACAAATTACCCTGAGCCGACAACACAGGAATGAAATGCTCAACAAACTGCTGGAATTTTACAAACTACACTTACCTGATTTTCATACGATAAAATCCGCAGCAATATTACAGGAAATTTTCAGCTAAAACTGATTCTTACCTCATTTTTACGAACATCAAGAGCAACAGGAGCACCCATAATCAGTGGAAGGTTTCTGTTTTCATGTCCGGCCGGAAAACCAAAACAAACCGGGAAACGATACCCGGACGTAGCATTGAGCACAATATCCCTGAAAGAAGACATCATGGAAGCATCTTCAGGACAATCGGTAAAATGCCCAAGGATTAATCCCTGAATCTTATCAAAGACGCCACTGAGTCGCAGATTCTGCAACATCCTGTCGATATGATACCAACTCTCCCCTATCTCTTCCAGGAAAAGAATGGCGTTTTCAGGCATCAAATCGAATGGTGTAGAACGCAATCCCATCAATACCGACAAATTACCCCCAATCAGTTTTCCTTCTGAAGAACCGGTTTTATTTTCCGGTTGGGATGGAATGGTATAGACTGGTAATTCCCCATTAAAAATCCGGAATAATTGCTGAACCGCAGGATCGTCTATACTGAATTCGGTCAAATGTTTTGCCATCACACCATGCACGGAAGGAAGTCCGGCAATTGTCAGCGCATTATGCAAAACGGTGATATCACTAAAACCGGTCAAAAACTTCGGGCACTCTTTAATGCTACTGAAATCAAGCTTGTCAACAATTCTGCAGAGCCCGTAACCTCCTCTGCTG
>JBILFS010000119.1:0-6199 GCA_044351455.1 Paludibacter sp.
CTCTGCTGCAAAGAATCACATCCGCATCAGGATCATCCATAGCCATTTGCAAATCGAACAGTCTGTGTTCATCTGTACCGGCAAATCTGCCATAACTTTCTTTGGCATATTTACCAATGATAACCCTGTAACCAAATGATTCAAACAACCGGCCTGCACCATCTATGAAATCAGGATTGATAACCCCTGAAGGAGAAACAATCCTGACAGTTTTGACATCCTGATTCATTATAAGATTAATCTTTATAAGTAATCCACTTGAACATTTCCTTCCAGGTAACCTTCTTCCCATACATCAGAATACCTGTACGATATATTTTTGCCGCCACCCAGGTACTGCCGATAAACGACATGATCAGAATACCCAAAGAGAGTGCAATTTGCCAGAAAGGTACACCAAAAGGCAATCTAACCATCATCACAATAGGTGAAGTAAACGGAATAAAAGAACACCAGAGTGCAAGCGGACCATCAGGATTTTCTGCACTGTAAATGGCCGCATAAATGGCAAAGATAATCGGAAGTGTAACCGGCAATGAAAATTGTTGTGTGTCCGTTTCGTTATCCACCGCAGATCCAATGGCTGCAAAAAGGGAAGAATACAATAAATATCCCCCTAAAAAGAACAAAACAAACAAAATTCCTGTCTGTACAAAATCGAATTCCTGCAAAGCGACAAGAAGCTCATTGATTGTTTCATCACCCGTATCCATTGGCATAGCAGTAGCATGCACACCCATCATTTGAGATTGTTGCCTTGCAGCCTCTCCGGCATCAACTCCAATCGCATTGGTGAGAGCGGTAACAAGCACAAGCGACAGAATCACCCACAAACCAAATTGCGTTAGTCCTACCATGGCAACCCCGATAATTTTCCCCATCATCAACTCAAATGGTTTAACAGAAGAAATGATTACCTCGACAATTCTGTTGGTTTTTTCCTGCACCACACCCGACATAACCTGTGCTCCATAAATCACAATAAACATATAAATGATGAATGCAGAAAGCATCCCAATGATTACCGCAAGTTCGGCAGAACCCATTTTTTCCTCACCATCCTTGCCCCATTTCACGGTTTTTACATCAATATCGGTTTTCAGACTTTCCGCAATTTTCTTAAAATCCGGAATATTCAGTGCTGCAAGTTTTTGTTCTTCAACAAAATTTCGCAACAACCGACCAATATGGCCTTTCATATCCATATCAATCTGTTTCTCAGAGAACAAAACAGCGGCTTTAGGGTTTTGAATTAAATCCTCAGAAATGAGCAACAAAGCATCAATTTCATTCTCTTCATTTCCCTTTCTGTACTCTTCCGGCGTCACATCAGCAAATTTATACTGATAATCAGCTGAATCCCTGAATATTGACTTATATAAACCCGTTTGGTCAACCACCACAATTGTTTTAACACTATCATCTTTTATTTTCGACAGTAACAGCGGCACCATCACTAATGCGGCAAGCAATACCGGGGTAAGAAAGGTAAGAATGATGAATGATTTTTTCATCACCCTGGTAGTATATTCTCTGCGAATAATCAATCCTATTTTACTCATAATTAAAGACTTTTTGATGTTACAGTATTTATAAAAATATCATTCATGGCAGGCAAAATCTCTTCGAAGGCAATGAGTTCAGACTGCTTCATGATATCTTTCAGCAGCTCATTATTCATTTCATTTTCAGGAGTTTTCAGCAAATATTCAAAGCTGCTTGATTTTTCCTTAAAAGAAATGATGTTGAATCCGTTTTCAGTTAAACTATTTTTAGTCACCACCCTGAAAGTGCCGGTTGCATGAGATGCTCTTATTTCATCCACATTTCCCTGCAAAACGATGCGGGCATGATCTATCAACGAAATATTATCACACAATTCCTCCACAGAAGCCATATTATGCGTTGAAAAAATGATAGTTGCACCATTATCTTTCAAGTCAAGAATTTCTCTTTTCAGCAAATCCGCATTTACAGGGTCGAATCCGCTGAATGGTTCATCAAAAATTAATAATTTTGGCTGGTGAAGTATCGTAGTGATAAACTGTACCTTTTGTGCCATCCCTTTCGAAAGTTCCTCCACTTTTTTATTCCACCAGGTTTGAATTTCAAATTTTTCAAACCAGTACTTCAGGGCCTTGAGAGCATCATTTTTGGTCATGCCTTTCAACTGAGCCAGATATAAGGCCTGCTCACCCACTTTCATCTTTTTATAAAGACCCCTTTCCTCGGGAAGATATCCAATGTGACGAACATCCTCCATGGTCAATTTTTTGCCATGCAACAATACTTCTCCACTATCGGGTGCTGTGATACAATTGATGATACGTATCAGGGTGGTTTTTCCGGCGCCATTTGGTCCTAATAAACCATAAATCGTATTCTCGGGAATATCCAGACTTACCCCATCGAGGGCGCGATGTCCGGAATACTGTTTGACTACTTCTTTGATTTCTAACAGATTCATTTATTTTCAGTTTAATTAATTTATACGACTATATTTTCCCTTCATCACAAAAACTATAATATTTACCCCTGGCAATGATCACATGATCTAAAAACCGGATTCCGATTGCATTGCAGCCCTCTTTAATCCTTTGTGTAATGCGATCATCTTCCTTACTTGGATGATTCTGACCTGATGGATGATTGTGTGCAACTGCAATCGCCGGTGCAAGTTTTTCCAATGCAAATTTCAAAATCAAAGGGATGTCAACAACAGTATGCTGAATGCCACCCTGGGTAATTTTTTTGGTATCGATAACCTTATTTCCCCCATCAAGAAATGCTACCCAAAATTCTTCATGAACCAAATCTATCAGCACTGGTTCAAACAATTCGTACAAATCCTGACTCGATTTTATCCGGGTTCGTTCTACCACGGCACGGGTGTTTCTCCTTCTTCCCAATTCCAGTGCAGCTGTTATTGTTACAGCACGGGCACTGCCGATTCCTTTGAATTTATTACTCAGGTCGTGAATACTTAATCGCGCCAACTCATTCAGGTTGTTGTGACAGACATTCATGATCCTTTTAGCAAGTTCTACTGCCGACTCATTTTTATTGCCCGATCCGATCATGATCGCCAGCAATTCGGCATCAGACAAACTCGATGACCCTTTTGTCATCATTTTCTCGCGCGGGCGGTCTTCTTCCGACCATTCGCGAATGGTTAAATGTTTTCCTTCTTCAGACATATACAAACAGATTAAAATTTCAGTGTGTAAAAATATATATTTTTTTCGCAAAAAAATGCTAATTTAGCAGGCAAAATATTAAAATTTATGCTAATCATAGGAATAGCCGGCGGAACAGGCTCGGGCAAAACTACAGTTGTCAAGAAACTCATGAAATTACTTCCTGAAAATCAGGTTGTTATACTCCCTCAGGATTCATATTACCGCGACAGCAGCGATAAACCTCTGGAAGAAAGACTGGAAATGAATTTTGATCATCCCGATTCAATTGAGTGGGAATTGCTGGTAGAACATCTCAGAAATTTAAAATCCGGCAAAAGTATCAAGCAGCCAATCTATTCCTATCTAACCTGTACCAGATCAACAGAAACAATTCCCATTAATCCCTGCAGAGTAGTTATCGTAGAAGGAATTCTTGTCCTCACCAGTCCTGAATTAAGAGAAATGCTTGATCTGAAAATTTTTGTCGATGCCGATGCCGACGACAGGCTTATCCGGGTTATCAACAGAGATATCATTGAAAGAGGTAGATCTGTCAATAAAGTAATGGAAAGGTATGAACAAACCGTGAAACCCATGCATGTACAATTCATTGAGCCAACCAAAAGATATGCTGATATAATAGTGCCACAAGGCGGAAATAATGAAATTGCAATTGATATTTTGAGGAAGTTTATTCTTGATTTTTTGAAGAAGGAAAAATAACTTATAAGGGTGTTATGTGTTAAATAATCTTAATTACAGAAATATTTCACTATTTATCCTACTAATTTGATAGGATTTAATAAAAAACATTATAAATTTGCATCATCTTAGACTGAACAAAAAATGAAAATTAATACTAAAGTAAGATATGGTTTGCGAACGATGATCGTGATTGCCACGAGTTCATCAACAGATGGTATTTTACAGAAGGATATCGCTACAGATCAGGACATCTCCCTGAAATATCTCGACAGTATTATTTCATCGCTAAAGGTCAAAGGGCTTATCGTTAACGTACGTGGCAAAGGCAGTGGATACCGTTTATCGAGACCGGCAAATGAGATTACGATTTACGATATTTACACCGCATTTGAAAGAATTGATGTTGTATCCTGTATATCAATCGTTAATTCCTGTCCGAAAGCCGGAGAAAACTGCAAAGCAAGGAATTATTGGTCAGGATTAAAAATGAATATTACCAAATTATTGAAAAACGAAACATTAGCAGATATTATTCATTGACTTTTTTTTGAAATATTATCCTACTATTCCTATAGGATTTATATTTACAACTATTAAATGACAGATTTAAATAAATAAATATAAACACATGAAAACACAATTAAAATTAAGCTTATTGCTCACAGCAATTGGAATGTTTTTAAACGGCACTGTAACATCACAGGTTCTTAAATACATTCCCAAATCATTTGATTTAGTGATTGCAGGCACGACCAATGTGCACGATTATGAAACTAAAGTAACATCAATGACAGGTGAGTTAGTGATGAACAATCCGAGTCAGGTAAAATCATTCACCCTCAACATTCCGGTTAAATCCATTAAAAGCAAGGAAAAGCTGATGGATACCAAAACTTATGAGGCTTTTAATGCCGACAAACATCCTACCATTACATTCAGACTTGCAGAAGTTCAGTCGGTTCAAACGAATGGATCGGATATTAATCTGACTGCATTGGGTAATGTTACGATCAATGGCACAACAAAAAGGGTAATACTTAAAGCAACCGGTAAACTACTTACAACAGGAACATATCAGTTTAAAGGATCAGTTTCGATGAAAATGACTGACTATGGAATGAAACCACCTACAGCCATGATGGGCATGATGAAAGTTGGCGATGGTGTAACACTAAAATACAATGTCACTTTTGTAGAAGAAAACTTATTATCTCAATTAAATAATTAAGCGTTTGCTTGAAATATCAATCCGAAAATTTAAAACAAAGAAAAAATGAAAAAATCAATTTTAACATTAGTGGCTGCATTGGCAGTGGTAAGCTTAACGTATTCGCAATTTCGTGAAAACAACAAAGATGGACTCAATGTATTTGAAACTCCAAAAGTTGAAAAAGAGTTCAAAGGTGTAAAAACTACTTTAGGAGGAGGTTTTACACAGGGTTTTCAAACCTTGAATCACACAAACTCTGCTCAAATTAAAATGGCAGGCACACCGGCAGTTGACAACAACGGCTTATATCGTATTCGCCCTGGTTTTAATTTAGCATCAGCAAATTTAGAACTTAAAACAGCATTGGCAGATGGTGTAGCGCTAAACATGGAGCTATATTTGGCATCGCGCCATCACAACGAAACATGGGTGAAAGGTGGTTTTATTCAATTTGACAAGTTGTCTTTCCTGAATTTAGATTTTGTTGATAACATCATGAAGTACACAACCATCAAAATGGGTCAAATGGATGTGAATTATGGCGATTCGCATTTCCGTCGTTCAGATGGCGGCAACACGATTCTGAATCCATTCGTTGAAAATTACATTGTGGATGCTTTTGCTACAGAAATTGGTGCGGAATTCGATGTAAACTACAATGGATTTGTTGGAGTAGTTGGTCTAACCAATGGTTTGTTAAAAGGGAATATCAATGTAATTGACCCTACTTACACCGATAAAGTAGCACCTAACGACTCAGTGCTTTCTTCAGGCAAAAACAATCCTTCATTAATCGTAAAATTAGGCTACGACAAACAATTAACGGATGATTTACGAGTTCGTCTTACCGGTTCTGCCTATATGAATCAAGGTGCAGCATCAAGCACATTGTTTGGTGGCGACCGCACAGGTTCAAACTATGTTGGTGTGATTGATTATGTGGCTAATTCCACGTCACAGTTTACTTCAGGTCGTTTCAACCCCGGATTTTCTGATAAAGTATCAGCTTATGCAGGTAACCTGTTTGTGAAATTCCATGGATTAGAATCATTTACAACCATCGAAACAGGAAGTGGTCGTTCACGTACAGAAACAACAGGAGAGC
>JBILFS010000397.1:0-2760 GCA_044351455.1 Paludibacter sp.
TGAAAAAAGGTGGATACATTGCCGTAACAGAGGCTTCGTGGTTTACCGATGAACGTCCGGCTGAAATCAACGATTTTTGGAATGACGCTTATCCCGAAATCGACACTATTCCGGTCAAAGTTAGTCAATTACAAAAAGCAGGATATGTTCCGGTTGCTACATTTTGTTTGCCGGAATATTGCTGGACAACAAACTTTTACGAACCACAGGTTGAAGCCCAACGGGTTTTTAGGGAAAAACATCCCGACAACCCAACCGCTGCTGAATTAATTGCAAACGAACGACGCGAAGTTGAACTTTACAAAAAGTACAAAGAATACTATGGATATGTATTTTATATCGGCAAAAAGCTCTAACTAAAGAAGGATTGCTCTGCTTGAAGCGGGGCAATCCTTTTGAGAAATAATTCATCCACGGACTTGGTGAGTCGTAACGTTTAATTACTACCTCCTGGGCATTGTCGTCGAAGAAATAGTATTCGTTTGGATTGTTTCTGTCGAAAGAATTCATGTATTAATATTTTAGAAAATTATTTTCCCGATTTTATATTTAAAAATGACTATCTATTAATGTGTAGTTTACAACTTTCAAAATTAAATACTATAGCACATTCTGAACGGTAAAAAACGGACAGATTAAGATAAATTCGTACAACAGCTTATTAAAAAAAGAATGAAGTAAGTTGAGATTCGTTTTCATTAAAACGCAATTTGAAGTGTTCAAAAAAAACAAATTAACGAATTTGATTTCGCTACATTAATACATTTGACGAATTTAATTTCGTATTATATATATATTTGACGAATCATATTTCGATAAATGTATTATCTTTGCAAAAAAATAGTTGTATGGAAAGAGCAGTTTTAGAACAAAACCCACACTGGAAGGGTGTGATTTATGAAAATTTACACGATAGAATTTTCTTTGAAAATTTAAAACGGAATTTACAGGTAAAACATATTCAGGTACTTACGGGTATAAGGAGAAGTGGCAAATCGTCCGGATTTCGTATTCTCGTGAATGAGTTAATGAAAACCGAAGACCCCAAATCCATCTTAATGTTGAATATGGACGACCCGTTGTATTACGAAGCATGGGAGAATCCCGGTATTTTTTACAACATTATCGAGATTGCCGAAAAATTAACGGGCATAAAAATTAAATATTTGTTTATTGATGAGGCACAGGCTGTAAAAGGTTGGGAAACGTATGTAAAAAGTGCTTATGATAGTAATCATTTCAATAAAATATTTGTAACAGGCTCCAATTCATCCTTTTTAAACAACGAACATTCTACTTTATTGTCAGGAAGATATTTAGAGGAGCAGGTTTTCCCTTATTCATTTACTGAAATTTTATCGCAAAACAACATTCAAACATATTTCGATGCCATAAATGAAGTTCCAAAGGTGCTTCGTTTGCTTGACGATTGCCTCGAATGGGGATGTTTTCCTGAAATTCAACCATTGAATAACACGGAGATTAAATCGAATCTACTGAAAAGTTATTTCGACTCAATTATTATGAAAGATTGCGTTTCACGCTATCAAATAGGTGATGTTGCCACTTTCAAAAAGCTATTGCTCTACATTGTTTCAAATGCAGGTTCGGTTTGTTCGTATAAAAGTTTGGGAATTGCAGCCGGAACAAACGAAAACACGGCAAAAAAATACATAAATATACTGAATGACAGCCATATAATTCAGGATTTGTCGAATTTTGCTTTTTCCATGAAAGAAAATGTGCGAAATAACCATAAAATATATGTGGCAGATAATGGCATTACAAATGCTGTATCGTATCGTTTTTGGGATAATAAAGCCAAACTTTTCGAAAGTTTTGTATTCAACGAATTGCAAAAGCAACAGCATGAAGAAATTACCTTTGCCAATAGTAAAGGAGAATGTGATTTTGTGCTGAAAAACAAATTTGAATACCAAGCCATTCAGGTTTGCTATGAACTTACTCCCGAAAATCAAACCAGAGAAATAGGCGGTTTTACTGCTATTGAAAAAGATACAACCCTTTCAAAAAAAACGATTATCACCTACAATCAATCTGGCAAATTGAATGATGTAGAAATAATTCCGGTTTGGAAATGGGTTTTTGCACAGTAATATATATGGATATATTATTTCTGCATAATTACATCCGACTCAAACGCCCCTACTTCAATAGTTCCACTCATAATATTTCCTTTCAAATCCGTATAAACCAAATCAATAGGCACGTCAAAAGCCTTTGTGACAACCGTTTCATTGATAAAAATGCGCGATTGTTGTCTGTATAAATGCCATAACCATAAGCCAGATCGTTGGCTGTGGCCACGCAACTGCCTACTGCGTTAATAATGATATTGCCACGCAAGGTATTGTGATGCGTGTAATCTTCATTTTGTGCCCAGCAGTAAAGGGCACCGCCATCGTTCATGTGAAGCAGGGAGTTTTTTATCACATCGACAATATCTTTTTAATATTTCAAAAACTCCCCTGCCTGGTCAAACACCTGATCAAATGCTTTGTTTACGTGTTGTGAGCCTGCATGTTGATATACCGGAAATGGATTCTCATGTGTATATTCATACGGAAAATCAAGCAGACTGATGAGTCCGGGGGCATTTTCATGTCCTAAAGCTTCAACAACACCACGGTATGGTATAACGGTGTCGAGTGCCAATGATATGCCCTGAATGCTATCCTTGTGCTCCCTGAAAAACCCGGTTCTGTTTAAAGGATTGTTTTTACCGGAAAGCATCATGAA
>JBILFS010000399.1:0-2752 GCA_044351455.1 Paludibacter sp.
TTCAGTTGAATGGCGCCTGGTTGGCAACCCCGGTTTCAGATCTGCTGGCAGCCATTGTTGCAGCCATTACCATGTTCATCTTCTACAGAAATTTCAAACGGCCTTGAAGCTCATATCCAAACCTTTAACAGAATGTGTTAAGGCTCCTACTGAGATGTAATCCACACCGCATTCAGCATAATCACGGAGTGTATCCATGGTAATTCCTCCGGATGATTCTGTCTCAAATCGGCCATTGATGATTTTCACGGCCTTAGCAGTGTCTTCCACACTGAAATTATCAAGCATGATTCTGTCAACCTGACCGGTTTCGAGCACCTGATTTAATTCGTCGAAGTTACGAACCTCAATTTCAATCTTTAAAGCTTTTCCCTTCGAATGAAGATATGCATTCGCACTTAGAATGGCATTTTCAATGCCTCCGGCAAAATCCACATGATTGTCTTTCAACATAATCATATCATACAAACCAAATCTGTGATTCACACCTCCGCCAATTTTCACAGCCATTTTTTCGAGCATTCTTAAACCTGGTGTGGTTTTTCTGGTATCCAAAACCTTTGTACCTGTACCTTCAAGCATACGCACATACGCACTGGTTTTGGTAGCTACCCCACTCATTCTTTGCATGATGTTCAGCATCAGTCTTTCAGTTTGCAACAACGACCGAACACTGCCTGCTACCACAAATGCAATATCTCCGGGATTAACATGCGTGCCATCCTGCAGAAATACAGTCATTTGAAGTTCCGGATCAAATGCTTTAAAAACTTCCCGGGCAATATCCACACCGGCCAATACTCCTTTTTCTTTGATTATCAATTGAGATTTTCCTTTGGCTTCTTCAGGAATACAGGAAAATGCGGAATGATCTCCTTCTCCTATATCCTCTGAAAACCAGAGTTTTAACAATTCATTAAAGTCTTTAATCATTGGTTGACTCTATTCTTAACTGCTGAATAAATGATTTGTTAGCAGCCTTTCTTACCAGCACATAAACCCTGAAGGTACCATTTCCGGCCTTCATGCTGCCAATGACAAATGCAGAGGCATCTTTGGTTCCTTTGTGTAAAATATGAAAAGAACTGACTTTATTTTTACGGAAATAATCGGCAACAATACCCGCTGCCTGTTGTTTGCTGAAAACATCGTTTACATTACCAACAACCAGTTCAACATGATCTCCAAACCATGCTGATAATGAAGCAGCGTCACCTTTACTTAAAGCTCCTGTTATTTCAGGTGACACATCCTGTTGAGCAGAAACAAATCCTACAGACAATAACAGGAATAAAACAGGAATCAAGGATTTCATACTGTAATAATTTTATTTTTTAATGTTTGCATGAAGGAAATTCCACCAAATTGATGCATATTTGCATTCAAAACAGACAGTATTAACTTTGCAAAAATACTTTATTATTCAATCCCGACCAAATTTTTACGGTTAGTTTTAATCAATCGGAATAAAATCAGTGAATAATAACAAATAACAGACCAGCAAAAGTTAAATTGCACATTATTATATCATCAGATGAAGATAATATTAATTTTAAACGGCAAAACGAATCAGGAGCATATTCAAATACTGCTTCAGGATTATTTTAACCGGATTTCTCATTATATCAATTTTGAAGTCATTACGATACCCGAATTAAAAAAAGCTTCGTCTTTAAGCTTTGAGGAACAAAAAACGAAAGAAGGTGAGCAGATGATGAAATATTTCGAACCTTCTGATGAAATTATGCTGTTGGATGAAAATGGTAAAAGCTACAATTCTGTCGGTTTTTCAAAATTTATTGAAAAAAAAATGAATGCTTCCGTAAAAAGAATGATTTTTGTTGTTGGTGGTCCTTTTGGTTTCTCACAGGAAATTTATAAAAGAGCCAACGGGATGGTTTCACTTTCACCCATGACTTTTTCGCATCAGGTGATTCGATTAATATTTGCGGAACAACTATACAGAGCCTTTACTATCATTAAAGGCGAAAAATATCATCATGTATGATTGAATTTTTTAAAAATAGTAAATTATTAAAAATCTACTTTGCCGCAGGAATATTTTTTCTTGTAGCAGGTATTGTGTCCCAGATTCTTTACCAACAATCACGAAATCTTCCATTTAACATCAAAGCTTTTCAGGAAGATATTCATGCCGAAACTGCAAAAGCTGATCAACTGGCAAAAAAAATTATCAGGGATTCATTATACCTCAACCCGGCAAAAATCAACAGAATTCCTAATCGTGCAGTTTACATTTTCAACAAAAATGCGCTTACTTACTGGAGTACAAACGAATATGAGTTTTCTCACGAAATATTTTCCATGGAAAACCGCTGGCAATTTGCAGAAGGTGAGAATGCTTATTTACTTGGAAAATGGTTTTCAATCGAAAATGACATTAAACTATTGGTAGTTACTCCGATAAAATCAAATTATTCACTTGAAAATCAATACCTTTCAAATGATTTTGCCTCTGCATTCAATCTTCAGAAAGATATTCAGCTAAAGAAGAAAAAAGATTCATCTTCAACACCTGTTTTTGATAAAACAGGAAACTATTTGTTTAGTATTTCTTTGAATGATAATGCGATTTACAATGATCACTTTGGCATTGCCGGTTTCATTTCATTTTGCCTTTTCTTCCTCTGTCTGATTATCTGCTACTTTTTCATTGGAAAAGAGATTTTAATTAAAAGCAAACGTTTTTACGCCATATTCACGTTGGCATTATTTGCTATCCTTTTGCTCT
>JBILFS010000400.1:0-2748 GCA_044351455.1 Paludibacter sp.
CGTGGTGGCACCGGCCTTAATCTGCAGTTTAATATCCTTTAAAACAGGTTTTTCATCAAAACTCAGCGAAACATCCTTCAGTTCAATATTGCCCCGGGGAATCACCACTTCGGTTCCCGTATCAGCAGTTTCCGGAGCATTCATAACCTCCTGAATACGTCCGTAAGCTACCGAAGCTTCAGCCATAAAATTACTGATAAAACCGATAACCATGATGGGAAAAATCAGCAAAACCATGTAGGAAATGAAGGCAGAAAAATCACCCAGCGACATATCGCCGGTAATCACAAAATGTCCACCCAGCAAAAGGATAATCAACGAAGCAAGGTTGCCCACAAACATCACAATGGGAATCAAGGTTGCAAAAAGTCTAACAATGGCAATACCCACATTTTTTCTATCGGTATTGGCTTCAAAAAACTTGTTATATTCAAGCATTTGGGCATTCATCACCCTTACTAAAGCAGCGCCCAGAATACTCTCGTTGATAACCTTATTCATGCCGTCGATAAGTTCACGGCTTTTCTTAAACAAAGGACCAAGCCGTTTAAACACAATGAAAAAAGCCCCTCCGATAAGTGGAAGAATCAACAAAATGATGAGTGCCAGTTCCCAATCGATAGAAATTAACAAGGCACTTGCACCGACGATGATAAAAGCAGATGAAACCAGCGACACAATTCCCATGGACACAAACATCTTGATGGAATCGATATCGGAAGTCAGGTTGGTGAGCAATTTCGATGGATTTGCCTCTCTGATAAAACTAAACGACTGTTCGGATATTTTGGCCGCCAAACCCGTACGCAAATCACGCGCTGCCTTTTCGGAAACATAAGTTTGTACAATGCCCTGTAATAAAGCAAAAACAAAAATGATGAAAGTGGCAATCAGAAACTGCGTTACAACGGTGCTGTATGTAAAATTTCCGGCTGAAAAATTATCAATCGCATGAGATATTATCTTGGGAATGACCAGATTGACGCCATTGCTGATGAGCGCAAAAACAACGAGGATGATGATCCATCTTCGGTATGGACTCACCACCTGAAAGATATTCGGGCGTTTGGGTTTGGGTAATTCTGAAGGATTGGTGCTCGTCTTTGAAGACATTTTTTTTGCTTTTTTAAAATCGACATTCAAAATAACACAAAAAAAAGGACAATAGTTGTATGTGGGCGGAAAAATTTCACTAAGAATAACAATGATTTATAAGATACTTGTGTAAAAGAAATGAATTCATTATTTTTGGTGAAGAAAAAAATTAACTAATGACAGAAAATAAATCTGATAATCCGATCTTAAACAGTCCTTATGAGGAGCCACTGTATCATTACTCAACTGTTGCTACCGGCAACGAAAAAGGGTCTTTAGACTATACCAGAATAGTAAAAGGTCGAAGAATATTTGTACCTGATACAGGTAACCAGGCAATTCCGGACCCAAAATTATCAATCTTTGCAGAAAAGAAACCAGAGATATAAAAAATCAACTTTTTTAAATAAACAATAAACCTATAAGTTGATTTTATGAAAATTATTACTATATTTGCACTCGAAAAGGAAAGTCTGTACACTGTTCAGTATGAAAATGAAGAGTGTCATGAGTGGAAAAGACTTTTCGACAATTGGACAGATGCAGAACATCTTTTTAATTTTTTTGAAGAGCATGAACCCGATTTAACCGCCGGATTTTGGGGTGATATCAGCATCGAAGACGCTGTTATGCGTACTATATCAGATGCCCGCAAGCTCCGGCAATTTGTATTTTCATTGGCGCAAAAAGGAAAAAATGACTTAAAAGAGTCGCTCCAGACTCATTTCAAACCCTTGAATGACAAATGTTATGATTATCAACGTCCGTTATTGGCATCGAAAGCATATGGTTTGCGACACAAATCATGGCTTCGGTTATATGCTGTTCGCATTAATGCGAACATGTTTGTAATTTCAGGTGGTGCAATCAAACTCACTGAAAACATGAACACCCGCAATCATTTATTGAATGAACTAAAAAAAATGGAAATTACACAGAAATTCCTGCAACAACAAAATTTAACTCACGATTACAATTTCGACTTTTTAGAACTATCGGTTTAATAAATTAATTTATGAATAACGACATTATGGAAAAACTCAACGCAATAGCTATTGAAGACAATTCCTGGAAAAAAGATGCACAGTTGGAAGCTGATAATCTGGAATGGCTTGAACTTTCCGCTCTGATTGCTGTGCGAGTTTTAAGTGCTTTGCGCAAAGGTTGTGAAGTAAAAAGCCAAAAAGAACTGGCTGAAAAAATGAATGTTTCGCCTCAGTACATCAATAAAATTGTGAAAGGTCGCGAAAATCTCTCGCTCGGAACCATTGTGAAATTAGAAAAAGCACTGAATATCAGACTGATTGAAATTCCAAAATATGCTACTGAGATGGAATATTCGGAAAAATACCCAGTAATCAACTCGATGAAATATAGCAATGGCTTGAATTATAAAGCAAATTTTGGTTTCGATGAGGAAAATAATGCATATCAACCATCAGGAAAAACAGCTTAAAATGGAAAAGAAAATAATAGGTTTTACCTTAAAACAAATCCTGACGCACCAGTTTGCTATCGTTGACGATGCATACAAAGCAGACGAGAAAGTCAATTTTGCATTTGAACTAAACTTTGCCACCAATGCTGGAGACAGAATGATTCGGGTTGGTACCCGACTGCGATTTGAGCAAAAACAAATCCCGTTTATATTGC
>JBILFS010000073.1:0-7707 GCA_044351455.1 Paludibacter sp.
AACCACTATTCTTTGTCTGTTCTTTCTTTCAATAGTCGGAGGAGAGAAGTCTTCCACAACTTTACCAACGTCACGCAATCTGACCGTTTGTCCCTGATTGTTGTAAATCAAAATGTTTTCTATAGATTCTATCGATTGACGATCACCGGGAGCATATGCGATTTTGATATTATATTCTTCACCATCTTCTCTGAAAAGGGATGCTGTAAGACCATTTATCCTGTTTCTCAGATAGTTGGATGCAGTTGCCATATTCAATCCATGCATGGCAAGTTTTTCCCTGTCAAATTCCACCCTGATTTCAGGAGTATACTGACCTCTGCTGATACTTACGTTGGCAAGTCCGTCAATTTGGGAAATTCTTTGCTTCACTTCTGCAGCAATTCTGTCTGTTTCTTTAAAGTCATATCCATAAATTTCCACATCCAGCGTCGATTGTCCACCCATCATACTCATTCCACCACCGGCAATCACATTGGATTTCTGTACTTCCGGAAGATTTTCCAAATCAACCCTTATACTGTCACAAATCTCAAATAACGATCTTTCACGCATTTCCAATGGAGTCATACGCATGTTTATGGTGATAATATTGGATCCGTTGTTCTGCATCGAACCCCAAACATTGGAACTGGCAGCCTGACCGATATTATAATTAATCATATCCAGTTCAGGATATTTCTCCTTCCACATTTTGTAAATATCTTCAGCCGTTTTTTTGGTAATTTCCATTCTGGTACCAACCGGCAATTCTACTGTGGTTAAAATTCTCCCATTATCCTGAGCCGGTATAAAATCTGTACCTACACTGCCTGCCGGCAAAAAGCTGAAAATAAGAAATACTGCTGAAATAATCAACACTTTCCACCTGTGACGAACCGACCAGTTTACTAAAGCAGCATATTTATCATCAAGTTTATTCAATGCCTTTTCAATAGGAGTAAAAACAATTGTATGAAGTTTGGTATTTTTCGGATTCAGTCTGAGCATGATTGAAGCCATCATCGGTGTAAGCGTCAAAGCTGAAATTGTAGAAACAATCATGATAATCGTTACCATCCAGCCAAGTTGTTCGAACATTACCCCTGCCTGACCGGTAATCATCGTCAACGGAAAGAATACCGCAAGCAATGTTAATGTGGATGCAATAACCGAAACAGCCACCTCATTGGTTGCATGAACCGCAGCACTTTTGGGTCGGCTACCCCTTTCAATATGTTTTGTAATATTTTCGAGAACCACAATAGCATCATCCACAACCATACCAATGGCAACCGATAATGAACTTAAAGAAATGATGTTCAGAGATCCGCCTGTTGAACCCAAATAAATAAAGGCAGCAATCAATGAAATGGGTATAGTAATGATGATAATAACAGTTGCTCTCCATCTTCCTAAAAATGCAAGAACCACTAGCATTACAAACAAGAAGGCATAAAGGACAGTTTCAACCAAACCGGAAATGGTCATTTTGATATTATCAGAAGTATCAACGATGGGTTCAAGTTTGATATCTGAAGGTAAACTCTTTTGAATCTCCGGAAGTATTTTCTTGATCTGATCGGCAATTTCCACGGTATTTGAACCTGACTGCTTTTGCACGACAATGGTTGCACCCTGAACGGAATTCGTGAAAATCTCCTGAATTCTTTCTTCCCGACCATCCACAATTTCTGCGACGTCACTCAATAAAACATTCCTGCCACCAAAGGTGCTTACAACAATATTTTTAAGTTCATCAGGCTGAACAAACTCTCCCTGTACACGCAATGAATTGGTTTGATTACCAATATCAATACTTCCGGCAGGGGTGTTTACATTCTCCATTCTGATAATCTGAGCAATTCCCTCTACAGTCAGATGATAAGCCTCCAGTTTATCCGGATTTACATAAATCTGAATTTCTCTTTCAGGTGCCCCTGAGATTGAAACCGAACCAACGCCGGGAATACGTGCCAATGGATTGGCTACCAATTCATCCAAAGTTTTATAAAGTGATGGAATACTCTGACTCGCTGTTGCAGAAATCATCGTAACCGGAATCATGTCGGTACTGAATTTAAAGATAATTGGTTCAGTAGAACCTTCCGGTAAAAATGATTTTACCATATCGAGCTTCGAACGAACATCTGCAGTTAAAGCTTCTATGTCCTGTCCGAAATCAAATTGCAGGGTAATGATTGACCTGTTTTCCCGCGATGTTGATGTCAGTTTTTTCAGATTGGCAACTGTATTCAAAGAATTTTCCAATGGTCTGGTGATATTGGTTTCAATATCGGCCGGACTGGCACCCTGATAGGTTGTCATTACCATAATCGTATTTGTTTCAATATTGGGAAGCAAATCGATGGGTAATTTATTCAGGGAAAATAAACCCAAAATAACAACGGCAACAAAAATCAATGCCGTGGTTACCGGTTTCTTAACCGAACTTTCGTATATACTCATTTTATTATCTGCATTAAGTTTATTTTACAACATCTACCAAAACACCGTCAGTTACTTTCGATTGACCCGATACCACGATTTCGGCTCCGTTATCAATTCCTGATATGATTTCGTATTCAGTGTTCATTCTTCTTCCAACTTCAATTTCCCTGTACAGCACCTTTCCATCTACATGAAGATAAACATATTTCACACCTGAACCGGGTTGTTTCACGACAGCCAAATCGGGTATAACTACACGCTTTTCTTTCCCGAAACTAATCTCAACCCTGGCAAACATTCCCGGTCTGATTTTATTTCCGGGATTACTGATTGTAACTTCAACAGGAAAAGTACGCGTTCTCTCGTCGATAGTCGGGTATTTCAGACTAACCTTACCAGTAAATTCTTCACCGGGATAAACATCAAGTTTCACTTTTACTGACATTCCCGACTTAACTTTTACGAAATAGGATTCCGAAACATTGATTTTTAACTGAACAGGATTGATTTGCATCACTGTAAGAATTGGCATTTGGCCTGCATACATATCACCTCCGTCATAATTTCTGGCAGTAACCATACCACTAACCGGACTAACCAGCATGGTATTTTCCTGCAAATTTTTCAGGTTTGCCTCAGCAAGCGTAAGTTGCAGTTTTGCATTGTCGAGCTCCTGTTGCGAAGCACCTCCCACAGCAAAAAGTTCATTAACTCTCTTAAATATTCTTTTCAGATTCTCAATCTGAGACTCAGAATTTACAAGATTAACCGCATCCATCTGGGCAAGTTTCTGACCTTTAGCCACCTGATCGCCAACTTCCACAAATATCTGCCTGATTCTTCCCGGAGCTGTTGGATTGATGTTATTCTTAACAACCGGCTCAACAGTAGCCGCAAATTCATAACTTTGCTCTACTTCCCTGGCTACAGCCTGTTGAATTCTTACTTTGGGTTTAACAGCCTCTTCCGTTTTTTTAACTTCATCGGCCTTCTTTCCACATGATGCTAAAACAAGCACCATGATTAAAAAATAAATTTTTGCTATTGATTTCATATCCTTATATAAAAATGGCATCGATCGATGCGTTTAATAATTAATTACTGAATTACCTAATATTTTTTCAAGATCTGCTTTTGCAGAAAGAAAATCATAAATTGACTGATTGTATGAAAGTCCGGCCTGAATATAACCAAGCTCTGCACTATTTACATCAAGAAAAGTTCCTGTGCCAATTTCATACATTTTCTTTGAAATGGCCCATCCTTTTTCGGCCTGAGATAATGCCTTCTTTCCAGACTCTAATTTTTCAATAGCCTTGATCATATTGTCAGAATATGTAATGGCCTGTAACTCAAGAGATCGTTTCAGACTTTCACGCTGATCTTCCAGTTCGCTCAACTGAACCTGAAGTTGTTTGGCTTTGTAATGTTTTGCACCACCCTGAAACAGAGGAATCGATAACTGCAACTGAGCAGCCGAAGTTGGAAACCACTTATAATTACTCATTTTTACAGAGTCGTTGGCCATGGCCATATACTGATAACTGAAACTGGCAGCAAGAGAAGGCAACCATGTTGTTTTCTGCACTTCCAATGCCTGTTTCATTTGATTAGCCCTGATATCAAACTGATTTAAATCAGTATTTTTATCCAGTGTTTTGTCACTCAATTTCAGTGCATCTGCAAATACCTTATTTTCAAAATCTGTTAGGTTTCCAATAACATCAATCTCAGTAAGCATATCAACTCCCATCAACATTTTAAGTTGAAGTTTACTCATATTGATAGTACTCTCTGCTGAAACCAGATTTGTCACTGCATTTCTCAACTGAACATCTGCCCTTATCCATTCAAATTCTGAAACTGTACCCTGTTTGTACTTATTATAGATGATTTTTGCATTATCTTCAGCACTCTTATATGATTTTTCGAATACCTGATATGAATCCTGTGTCAGTAGAATGGCATAATATGCTTTTGTGACCGAATTCAATAAATTGATTTTCGACGACCTTGCACTTTCCAGTGCCAGACCAGCATCCAGTGCATTCATTTTCAAACTCGCCCATAGAGTTGGTGAGACGATTGGTACAGAAGCAGATAGTGCACCAGTAAACGAATTATCGGTACCAATCTCAATCGAATTTCCCATAAAAAACAACTTTTGCTTTTTGATTGATCTTGAATACTGGCCTCCGGCACTGATATTCGGGAACAAAGCAGCCATTTTTTCCTTTGCAGCATAATCAGTTCTGATGATTTCCTTTTCTGCTACTTTGATGGTCGGACTTTCATCAAAAGCAATATCAATGCACTGTTGCAAACTAAGTTTCAATGTATCTTTCTTTATTTCCTGAGCCATTATTATGCCCGGGACTAACACAGAAAGCAAAATGATTCCAATTTTTCTTTTTAAATATACCATATTATTTCCTATTTATTTTTTTCTGTAAAATTCTCTTTTAAAAACTCCATCCCTTTTTCATTGGCAATCTGATGGATGATTACATCAATAAAGAAGTCAGTTAATCGCTTCACCGAAAACTTCTTCTGATGCTGCATCATGATTTCGAAGGTGTTTTTCATCTGAACAGAATGAAAGAAAGACAAAAGTTCAACATCCAGATCATCCCGATAATAACCCTCTTTTATTCCCTGACGAATATTCATTTCAAATCCGATTTCAATCTCATCGGCTTTAATTTTATCGTACTTTTTGAATAATGCCGGATAATACTTTTTTAAATCATGCCAAAACATGTAAGAATCATTTTCTACTGATTTTCGGATTTCCCTTATCGTAAAAAGCAAGACTTCAATCGCATTCTTATCCTTTACAAACTTCTGAAATTTGTCGTAATGTTGCAATTGAATATATTGAATTGTTGCATCAACCAAATCTTCCTTGGATGAAAAATACTGGTAAAAGGTTTTTTTAGACATCCGCAATTCTCCGCAAACATCATTTACCGAAATATTTCTGATTCCAACCTGATTGAACAGTTTGTGCGCAACGATTACTATATTTTCTTTTATACTTTCCATAAACCGATGCAAAGTTAACACTAACAATTGAATATTGTTCATTTCTATTTAATAAAATATCTAAAAAAGATATATAAACCTAATTATCAGCACTTTAAAACATTACATTTGGAAACTTTAATACTTTAATAGTTTCCAAATACCTCTTTCAAATTCATTACACATTGTGAAATCATGTGAAAAAATCCAAATCACTCCGGATTTAAAGAACTTTTCATCATTAAAAATGATTATTTATTCAAGAAAAATAAACAGGCATCTAGAAATCACGAATAATCATTATATTTGTGTACAAAAAAAATTAACAATCATGATAAGAGACTATTTAAATGCAGAACAGGAAAGGATTCTCGAAGAACTTTTCAGCTTAATCAGAATTCCGAGCATCAGTGCACATCCTGATAAAAAAGAGACCATGTACACCTGTGCCGGTCGCTGGTGTGAACTTTTGTTACAGGCAGGAGCAGACAAGGCGGAAATACTTCCTACAGCAGGAAACCCTGTTGTTTTTGCGGAGAAAATAATTGACGACAAACTGCCAACCGTGATGGTTTACGGCCATTATGATGTAATGCCGGCAGAGAATCCGGAACTTTGGGAATCTCCTCCTTTTGAACCGGAAATCAGAAATGGAAAAATATATGCCCGTGGTGCAGATGATGACAAAGGACAATCCTTCATGCATGCGAAAGCTTTTGAATATCTGACAAAAAATGGATTATTAAACTGCAATGTAAAATTCCTCATTGAAGGAGAAGAAGAAATTGGTTCCGTAAATCTTGAAGCATTTTGTGAGAGCAACAAAAAGCTACTATCCTGTGATTACATTTTGGTATCGGACACCAGTATGTTAGGCGAAAACACACCAAGCATCACAACAGGATTAAGAGGATTGTCCTATTGGCAAATCGAAGTAACCGGACCAAACCGGGATTTACATTCGGGAATTTTCGGTGGAACAGTTGCAAACCCCCTGAACGAATTATGCAATATTATTGCGGGGATGAAAGATGATAAGGGCAAAATAACTATTCCGGGATTTTACAAT
Source organism: Paludibacter sp. (assembly GCA_044351455.1). GTDB lineage: Bacteria > Bacteroidota > Bacteroidia > Bacteroidales > Paludibacteraceae > Paludibacter. The sequence goes on from JBILFS010000073.1 coordinate 6,524, forward strand.
GATGTTATTGAAGCCTCTGACAATGAAAGAGAAAAAATTTCCATGGTACCTTTCAACGAAATGGAATACATGAAGAATATCGGCGTAGAAAGTCTGAGAGGCGAAGAAGGTTATTCTCCTTTGGAAAGAACCGGAATCAGACCTGCTTTGGACTTATGTGGCATCTGGGGAGGATATATGGGAGAAGGTTCCAAAACTGTACTTCCTTCCAAAGCATTTGCAAAACTATCTGCCAGGTTAGTGCCAAATCAAAACTATGAAGAAATCATGAGCCTGGTTTCTGATTACATTCAACAACAAGCCAGGCCAGGAATTACCATCAAAGTAACGCCTTTACATGGGGCTGCAGGTTATGTTTTTCCGGTAGAATCACCTGCCTATTATGCAGCAGAGAAAGCATATGAAAAAGTGTTTGAAAAAACTCCTGCGCCGGTTAGAAGAGGTGGAAGTATAGGTGTTGTGCCTGTTTTTGAAAAAGTTTTAGGAATTAAACCACTCCTGATGGGATTTGGACTGGAATCAGATGCAATTCATTCGCCAAATGAAAATTTTCCGTTGGAAATGTTTAAGAAAGGTACAGAAACCATCATCCGCTTTTATATGGAAATGTTTAAACAACAACAATAAGTAATTGTATTTCAATGTAAAATTAAATTTAAATTTTTATTTATGCAGCTATAGTGAAAAAAAACATTAAAAAATTTGGTTAATAAGAAAATATGCATTAAGTTTATAGCACCAAAAAATCAATAAAATATTATTCACATTCTAATACTTTTTGCCATGACTAAAACAATAACATTCAACGAGCTACGTAAAATTAAAGACGCTCTCCCAAGTGGTAGTATGGCCAGGATCGCAGACGAACTTGGCCTGGAAAAAGAATCAGTAAAAAATTATTTTGGCGGTCACAATTTTAAAGATGGCTCGAGTGTGGGAATTCATATTGAACCAGGACCTGATGGTGGTTTGGTTATGTTGGATGATACTCAGATACTTGACATTGCATTAAAAATTCTTAATGAGCAAAAGTCCTGATTAAAAAATTAATTTTATTAATTTAAGCAGTGAAAGATTTCTCAATCACTGCTTTTTTTTATTTATAAATCCATGAAGCTTCCGGAAGCTTTTATACAAAATTCAGCAACATTGCCCGGGATGGATATTCCTGCATTTATCAATGC
>JBILFS010000429.1:0-2571 GCA_044351455.1 Paludibacter sp.
GTATCAGACTAAATCATAAAAACAACTATCATCCTGAACATGAAAACAGGGTGCCCTGGTGTGAAAATGCTTTTTATCTGGATGAACGCCCCTCTTTTACAGCCGATCCCGAATTTCATGCAGGCAATTATTATGTACAGGAAGCAAGTTCTATGTTTCTTCAGTTTATCGCTGAAAATTACCTGAAAAATTGCAATAAAGTACTTGATTTATGTGCTGCTCCGGGCGGAAAAAGTACACTGCTTTGCAATATTCTCCCGGAAGATTGTTTACTCGTCAGCAATGAAATCATCCGGAGCAGGGCCATGATTCTTGCTGAAAATATCATCAAATGGGGCAACGACAATGTCGTGGTTACGAATAACACACCGGAAGATTTTGCTAAATTACCCGGGTTCTTTGATGCCATTGTTGTTGACGCACCATGTTCAGGTGAAGGCATGTTCAGAAAAGATCACGGAGCCATAGAGGAATGGAGCGAATATAATGTAACTCAGTGTGCTTCGCGACAACAGGATATTCTGGAACAGGCAGATATTTGCTTAAAAGAAGATGGTTATCTAATCTATAGCACCTGCACGTTTAACCGGGAGGAAAATGAAAAAAATGTATTGTGGTTCGCAGAAAATTTTGACTACGAGATAATCACACCTGATATCAGTACTTACAAGGATATCATTCAAACAGAAGCGGGAATGCGGTTCTATCCCGACAAAATTAAAGGGGAAGGATTCTTTATCAGTATTTTAAGAAAAAAAAACAGAGAAGTTCAACATTTCGGCACGAATTATGTTAAAAAAGTAAAGCCTCTGAAACCGGTAATTTTAAACAATAAAGTACTGAAAAATCAGGAAAATTATTTTATTACAGATAACGGGCAACAAATTATTGCATACAAGCATCCTTTAAAAAATGAGATGTTACTTCTGAATGAAGTTTTGAATACGATAGTTTGCGGCATCAGTCTTTATATCAGAAAAGGTAAGGATTTAATCCCTGAACATCAGTTGGCTTTGTCGAAAGCTATTTTGGTTGATGAGATTGAAACGGCAACATTAAACAGGCAGGATGCAATATGCTATTTAAAAAGGGAAAATATTGTTTTGCCTGATCATAGCAAATCCTACATCCTTGTGAAATATAATAATTCACCTTTAGGATGGGTTAAAAATCTGGGCAACAGATGCAATAATCTGTATCCGGCACATTGGAGAATAAGAATGAATATTGGATGATGAAAATTACATTTTTAGGAAGCGGAACATCTACAGGAGTGCCTCAGATAGGGTGTAAATGTGATACCTGTTTATCGGAGGATCCGAAAGATAAAAGACTCAGGGCATCGGTATTGATTGAAACAGAGCGTTCCGGGATTATTATTGATATAGGACCTGATTTCAGACAACAGTTGTTGCAAAACCCTGTTCAATCTATCTCAGGAATTTTGTTGACACATGAACATTATGATCATATCGGCGGATTGGATGATGTTCGACCTTTTGGAAATGTACCGGTATTTGCCGAGAAAAATGTTTTGAATACTATCAAAAGGAATATGCCTTATTGTTTTTCTGAAAACAGGTATCCGGGTGTTCCGTTGATTCAGTTAAAAGAGATTGATGAAAACGATTTCTACCTGAATGGAGAATTGATAAGTCCTGTAAGAATAATGCATGCAAATTTACCGGCATTGGGATTCAGAATCGGGAATATGGCTTATCTGACAGATGTGAAGACATTGCCGGATTATTCCCTGGAGAAATTGAAAAATCTGGATGTGTTGATTTTAAATGCTTTGAGAATAAACAAACATATTTCTCATCTTAACCTGAAAGAAGCTCAGGCACTGGCAGAAATTATCAACGCGAAAAGAACAATATTTACACATATGAGTCATGACATGGGCAGGCATGCATTCATCAATAGTATTTTGCCCGAAAATCAAGTTTTAGCTTACGATAATATGACAATAAGTTTTTAATGTTATGGAACCAAAAGTAAAGTACTATATTCAGGGAATTTTCATCGGTTTATTCCTGTTGACGGGAATAAATTCTTACAGCCAGGAAATGCTATTCACATCGATTGATATTTTACGTCCGGCTATGGTAAATTTCCCCAAAGAGATTGATGAAATTCTAATCATCAATAATACATATCCGCAACCACATGACTATGGTCATAAGACTTATATATCGGGAAATGCTAAAAAAGTGACAATTAATACCGATAGCATTCAGTATTTTGCATTGATTTCACTGGCAGAATCCATTGACAAACAAGATTTTTTCAGAAATGTCAGAATTAATCTGAACTCAGTAAACAATAAGGGTTATTTCTTTATTCAAAATTTACCAGCTGATTCCCTGATCAGAGATATTTCAATCAAAGAGAACGCCAAAGCCATCATTTCATTAAACAGAATGATGGTGAACGACATACAGGGTGATGTTTTCAACAATGAAACAGGAAAGTATGTTGCATACCTGGAAGCTGTTTATGAATCCAGTTGGAGTGTTCATTTTCCATCACTGAAACAAAAATCAACGCTGACAATAAGAGATACTGTCT
>JBILFS010000449.1:0-2743 GCA_044351455.1 Paludibacter sp.
TATCAGGTAAATTGTTGAAATTTACTCTATCAGTGGTTATGTTAGGATAAATGTTAATCATATCAAAAGTCTGTTTATCTACGGATGAAGCAGCAACTTTGGTATAAGTCACATCATCGAAGTAGCAGTTACGGGTTCTTTCATTTCTATCGAAACTCATCCCTCCGACAAGCAATCCGAATGACTTAAATTCAGTTGTACCTGCGGGCAGAATTAAATTAACATTCTGTCCTGCGAGGGTACCGGTAATCGCACCGGAACCATCAGCTGAACCGGTAAAAGTCAGGTCAAAATCAACTTTTTGAAGTTGTACAATAGGTATTACACCTGTTATGGTATTTAAATCATCAATATTGAGTCCTACAACGCCTCTGAATGGATCAGCCGGAGATTTAGGCTCTTTAATCTGAAGTCCAAGAAAACTGTTCCAGTGTGGGTTAGTAGCATCAAAATATCCAATTCCGAAAGCACCATCTATTGCACCTGATGATCTATTCTCTAACTTCATACTACCGGCAATCTTCAAAGTCATGGTCCGATTTAAAGTTCCATTCAGTTCAGTATCAGCATAGAAGCTATACGCCATAGTACGACAAAAAATGCCACCGATACAACCATAATCTCCTTCTTTCACACCTGTAACTCCTTCAATATTTCTATATCCATAGTCGTTGGAATTAGGTATAACATTTCCTGTATTACCGCTACCATCCCATTCAGGATCAGCAGTGAAATCTAAAGTAACTGTAGTAGTCTGAGCAAAAGTCATGTGCAACCCTACAAAAAGCAGGACAATTAAACCGGGAAAGTAAAATCTTCTTTTCATGTTGATTAAATTTATAAATGAATAAAAATTAAGTTCTTAACAATTAATATAAATAGTAAACAGACAAGCTAAATAAAAGTATGAGTCAAATCCTTTTTTTTTCATAGAAGTATCGTAAATATAAAGATTATGTGACACTATCGACGAAAATGGATTATTGACGAGCATGTTACAAATTATGCTTCCTTTAACCATACTTTACAAATACTAAATGCATAAAGAAGCATTTTTGAACTAAGTTGAAGTAAGCAATTACACTTACTTCAACTTACTTAGTATCGATCAAGTTAAAAATATTCTATAACTTTATTTTCACATAGGGGGCATAATTATGCCTGATTGTGCCCACATTTACCACATCAGCAAGTGCACCTATTCTGAAGTAGTAATTACCACCTTCGTAGAATTTGTTTGCTACCAGATTTTTGGATACATCAATACTCAGGGTGTAAGTTGTTGCAGGGTTAATTACAGCATTAATAGTCTGCACATCACCTCCCCCGTTAATTGCAAACTTTAGTGGTGCTCCTACATGTATATCGCTGAATGCAAATAAATGAACCGACTTAACCTTAACCACCGGTTTTCCAGCTTCAAGTTTAAACGTGGCAGTCACCTTTTTTGTGGTTGCATCATATACTATAACCGGTTCCTTAATTCGAATATAAGGTACAACCTGAAAATCAATTACATTATCGCCTGTTTTAATCACAATAGAATCAACAATATGTGGAAAGAAATTGCAATTTCTAAAACTGATCTTGTAGGTATTTGGAAACCCAAAGTTTTGCCGAAACTCTCCATTCTCTTTAATGACCCAGAAGTAAGGAGATGTGTAGCCATATTCCAGTGCTTCGATTCTAGAACCGTCTACCAAATCCTGTTCAACAAGACTTAAATCCAAACTATCTTTGATAGCTCCGGAGATTTTTGCAGTGGGTTGAAAAGAATCCGGATCCAGCCCACAGCTACTCAGAAAAACCAGAAGAATAAATGTTAACTTTATTGTTAGAAATTTTATAGTATTCATACACTTAGATTTTTAATATTGTGGATTTTGAATAATGTAAGTCGCCTGTGCAATACCGGGAATCGATTGATAATAATTTCTCGCATCCCAAAAACTTATGGCATTATCCCTGAGGGAAAAAGCGCGGGCCATAATATAAGTAGGTGTAGCACCCGATAAATCTAAAATTGGCAACAAAGCTAATCTTTTTCTTCTTTCAACCGGGAATATTTCCTGAAATTCACGACGACGAATCAGATCCCAGAAGCGGAAACTACCTTCAAATGCCAGTTCCACACGGCGTTCTTTCAGAATATTTACAATAGTTGGCTCAATATTATCCTGATGACCTGCTCTTTTACGAATAGCGTTCAGGTAATTTTTGGCTAGCGAAGCATCTCCCAAACCACTTTCCACAACTGCTTCAGCGTAATTCAGATAAAATTCAGCTAAACGCATATCGATAAACGGTGTTGTTGAATGCAAAGCTTCAGTCATCGTAACATTTTTATCCTCCTGCAGGAATTTCCTGAGGGAGAATCCGGTTTGAGTATGATTTCCTGTACTAATATTTGCAAATCCCGAATACAAACTTTGATCAGCTGCACCAAAAGTATAATAGGTAACACCATTAACCGTTTCATTGGCTTCAAGCAATATTCTTGAGGAACCGTTTTTCCGAATCAATCCACCCTGAATTACAATTGCTTTACCCTTCCATACCGAACCGGGACCAATAATACTTGCAAAAAATCGTGCATCTTTATTTGCAAAAATTTCCTGTGGATTATTGTATCGGATATACTTCGTTTTTTTAGAGTCTGCATAACCATAATCTGATGTTTCAACACCATCGTTTCTGGTCTGAAGTATACCGTCCTGACGAATACCATCATTGGAATAGGTTT
>JBILFS010000401.1:0-2739 GCA_044351455.1 Paludibacter sp.
CTGTCAGAGGATCTGTTGCATTGTCAACTTTATCTCCTGCATGAATATTGCCTCTTACGCCATGCTCCGGACCAAATAATGCCACTAATTTGATGTTTTTGGCTTCAAAAAGTATGTCGATTGTTTGTTTCAGGTGTTTGTTTACCCCTGTTGGATTGGTGATAAGTCCGACCCTTTTTCCTTCTAATATTTTAAAATTCTGAGATTGAAGTACATCGATGCCTGTGCTGACTTTTTGCGCAAAAATTGTATTTGTCAGAATTAAAAAAATAAATAGCCAGTATTGATATTTCATAATATTCATTGTAAGTATTGATTGAATAAGTTTGTCCAGATTATAGCTTTTTAATGCTAAAGTTTGATGTAAATCTTTTTCTTATACAGATAATGTCCGAATAACCAACTAATCAATACGAATATGATTGCTGAAACCAATGATGCAGGATAATCACCCAATGCAGGTTGCAGGATGTTGCCAAAGAAGAAGGATTTCAGGGATATCATTGAATCATGATAATTAAACAGAATATTGCCTGTCAGAATGGTTAATAGTGCTCCGAATACATATACCATCATCGGATTAACGCCAAAGGATTCGAAAAATATGCTCCACTTTTTTTGTCCTTTATAATCAATGATGTAGATAAGAAGTCCGAGTAACAAAGAAGCTAATCCCGTGGTTACCAATACATAACTTGAACTCCAGATTTTCTTGTTGATGCCAAATCCATAGTCCAGTAGAAAACCTGAGAAGGTTAATACTGTTCCCCAGATAAATAATTGTATCATCTTGGCTTGCAGGTCTTTGGATGTGTGAATGAGTTTGCCAACAAGAAAGCCAATCAAAACATGGGCAATGCATGGTATTGTGCTGATCAGGCCCTCAGGATCGAAAGCAATGCGTGTGCCATCAGCCATGGTGTCTTTGTAAAGATGTGTTTCTCCGAAAAGAAAATTATCGGTAATGGCAATGATGCTATCCGGAGACATTTCATAACTGTTTGTTAGTGCAATCAGCAGCCAGTATCCAATCAGAATGAGGACTGTTAACCAGGGGATAAACTTGTATTTGATGGTTAAAATCAGCAATGTGCCAATGAATGACACAAGGGCCAGTCTTTGCAAAACTCCGTGAATCCTCAGATTCTCAAGATTCGAAACTGACTCCCATAATCTTACTCCAAAATTCAGATTATCCTGTTCCAATACATTGAATTTCCGCATCGACATGCTCAACCAACCCAATGCCAGTCCTATCAGGAATAATAATACCGAACGCCTTAAAAGTTTGACAAAGGTATCCTTCGTAAGTTTAAAATCAAATTTCTGATAAGAAAAATACATGGATACACCCATGATAAACATGAAAAATGGAAAAACTAAATCGGTTGGAGTGAGACCGTTCCATTGTGCATGTCCTAAAGGTGCATATACAAAGCTCCAACTGCCGGGATTGTTGACCAGTATCATACCGGCGATGGTTATGCCGCGTAATACATCTAATGAAAGCAGTCTTGTAGATTGAATTGGTGTGTTTTTCATTGATTGATATTTAACTCTTGTTATTTACATAAGCATCAATGGCTTTCTTCACAGATCCGTGAATCAGCAGGATGTTCTTTGCCTGCTCATATTCCAGACCAAGTTCATCCACGATCATTCTGGTTCCCCGGTCAACCAATTTCGCATTACTGAGTTGCATATTGACCATCTTATTGCCTTTTACCCTGCCAAGTTGTATCATGGTTGTGGTTGTAATCATGTTGAGAACAAGTTTCTGCGCTGTGCCCGATTTTAAACGGGTACTTCCGGTAACAAATTCAGGACCTACAATTACTTCAATTTTGATGTCGGCTTCTGCTGCAACCGGAGAACCGGGATTGCAGGTAACCGATGCTGTTAAAATGCCGTTTTCTCTGGCCCTGCGTAATGCGCCAATGACGTAAGGTGTTGTTCCTGAGGCCGCAATGCCAATAACGACATCATTGATATTGATGTTTTTTTCCTGCAATTCTTCCCATCCGCGCTCCAGATTATCCTCAGCATTTTCAACCGGATTTCTGAGTGCTTTTTCTCCACCAGCAATTAATCCAACTACCAGATGAGAAGGCATCCCGAATGTTGGAGGAATTTCAGAAGCGTCTAATACACCCAACCGACCGCTGGTGCCTGCTCCCATATAAAAAATTCTGCCCCCTTTTTTCATCCTGAGAACAATATTTTCGACTAATAAACCAATTTGAGGCAATACCCTGGATACTGCCAAAGGAACTTTGATGTCTTCTTCATTCATTTCAACTAAAAGTTGTTCCACCGATTTCTTGTCCAGATGATCGTGCAACGAACTTTTTTCTGTGATTTTTATAAACTCACTCATAATTAAATACTTAATTAGATTGATAATATTCTGTTAATCCAAAAACAGGACTCTTTTCAATTTTACTTATGACGAAATTTTCTTCCGCTGCAACCTGATTTAATACGGTTTGTAAATGATATGCAACTGATCCGATGAAACCTACCGATAATCCTTCAGGGTATTGTGCCAGATTTCTCCTGAAAAACTCCCTGAATCCCGCTGATACAATATTCATGATTGAATTTTCATGAATGTTTTCTGATAGGAAAGGAGTGAATTGTGCCAGGTATCTGTTTGGAAATGGCTTTTTGTAAACATTTTCCAGAATTATTGCCGGTGTAAGTGAATACTGCGCCATGAATTTTTCGATGATGTGAGCC
>JBILFS010000031.1:0-10260 GCA_044351455.1 Paludibacter sp.
CAACAACCTGACAAACCCGATTCTTTTGAGTTATTCAGTCGGATTTGGTGCGAAATTCGTGAGTGGCAAAAATTATGATTTATTTGCTGAAGTCAATTTGAAATCATCATTATTAAATATTGAATCTAAAACCGGGTATTCTGATGATGGCAGATATCCGACTCCACCTCAAATTAAGGGCGGAAATATGATTTTTTCCTTTGGTGTAATGTTTTGATAGTCAATGCATTTTTTAAAATTAATCAGAACCGGCAACCTGATATTTCTGATCATCCTTTTTGGTGTTTTCAGATATTCGGTGCTTATCCCATTTCTATACAATGGAAGTGACGGAAATCCTAATGCCCTGATTTATTTTATGCTGTTGGTTGCTGCAACTGTTTTAATTGCAGCAGGTGGTTATGTAATCAATGACTATTATGATTCCGGCATTGACAAAATCAACAAACCGGAAAAACGGATTGTCGGTTCAAAAATCTCCAGACCCCGGGTGCTGTTGATACATATGATTCTAACAACTGCGGGTGTTGTAGCGGGAATTTCTTTGTCAGTTTATCTTCGAAGTTATGGATTGATGTTTGCTTTTCTGATGATTCCTGCCGCACTTTGGTATTATTCAGCAAAACTAAAAAAACAATTGTTATATGGAAATATCCTCATCGCAATTCTTTCATTTCTCCCGTTAATCCTGCTAACCTATACAGAAATCCGAACAGCATTATTGTTGCCGTCATTCATTACCCCGGAAGAAAGTTCCATTGAGAAAGCGTGGCAATGGACTTTTACCTATTCCGTTTTTTCTTTTCTTATCATGTTCGCCCGTGAGATAGTGAAAGACATGGAAGACATTCAGGGCGATTCTGCTTATAACAGAAGGACGCTCGCCACAGAACATGGTAATAAAAAAGCAGGAATCCTGGCAATTATTGTTATTTTTCTATTAATATTGACAATCCTGCTTGTTCTTTGCATAAATTATCATATATTTATGCCCGTTTTCATTGTATATATTTTTTTAACTTTGATTACTCCTTTGATAATCAGCATCATATTACTAATCAAAGCAAAAAATAAAAATGATTTTCATAAAATTTCAGGGATTCTGAAAGCAGTGATGCTTGCCGGAATATTAACTCCTGCAATTTTAAGTTTACAACCTTAGGTATAGGATTTTTTGCGGATTTGTTTCATCATAAACATCAAATTATTGTTATGCTCGACAATCTGAAAAAATACAGAATCATTCTTGGTTCAGCATCTCCCCGCAGGAGTGAATTATTAAAAGGCCTTGACATCCCTTTTGAAGTAATCGTCAAAGATACAACGGAAGATTTTCCGGTTTCGATGATTGGTGTCGGCATTCCCATGTACCTGGCAGAAAAAAAAGCAGAAGCATACAGAAATGAAATGACCGATGACACACTCCTGATAACTGCAGATACCATCGTTTTTCTGGAAGGAAAAACCATCAACAAACCTGTCGACAAGCAAGATGCAAAAAACATATTAAAACAATTATCGGGAAAAACCCATCAGGTTATTACAGGCGTTTGCATTACTTCAAAAGACAAGAAAAGGGTTTTTCACTCCACATCTGAAGTGAAATTTGCCCGTCTGAGTGATGCTGAGATAGATTATTATCTTGAAAAATATACGCCATACGATAAAGCGGGATCGTATGGCGTACAAGAATGGATTGGTTATGTTGGAGTCGAACATATCACCGGTTCCTATTACAATGTGATGGGTTTACCGGTTCAACGACTTTATAATGAACTGAAACGCTGGTTTTAATTCGTCAGCAGATTTTCTGCAGGTTTTTCGGATTTTTTTATTTCTGCACTGACTCCATCCTTCGCTTCATTCAGCACCATCAGAATGGTGTCACCCTCGTGTAATTCACCTGACAATACAATATCAGCCAACTGATCTTCGAGGTATCTCTGAATTGCTCTTTTGAGCGGACGGGCACCAAACTGAATATCGTACCCTTTATCTGCAATGAAATCTTTGGCTTCATCGGACAACTCGAGTGCATAACCCATGCTGATTACCCTGCTGAATAAACCTTTCAGCTCCAGATCAATGATTTTTCTGATAGCTTCTTTATTCAATTGATCAAACATGATCACATCATCAACCCTGTTCAAAAATTCAGGCGAAAATGTTTTGTTTAAGGCCTTTTGAATGACTCCCCTCGAAAATTCCGAATCCATTTCATTATCCGACGAAATATTGAATCCCACCCCTTTTCCAAAGTCTTTCAACTGACGGGTTCCTACATTGGATGTCATGATGATAATCGTATTTTTGAAGTCAATTCTTCTACCCAAACTATCAGTCAGCCTTCCTTCATCCATGATTTGCAACAGGATATTGAAAACATCCGGATGTGCTTTTTCAATTTCATCCAGCAACACGATAGCATAGGGCTTGCGACGCACTTTTTCAGTCAACTGTCCACCTTCTTCGTAACCCACATATCCCGGAGGAGCTCCTATCAGGCGGGAAACCGAGAATTTTTCCATATACTCACTCATATCCACTCTGATGAGGGCATCCTGACTATCAAACATAAATTCTGACAGAATTTTAGCAAGATGGGTTTTCCCAATACCTGTTGGACCCAGGAAAATAAATGAACCGATGGGTTTATTCGGGTCTTTCAAACCGATACGATTTCGCTGAATGGCCTTCACGATTTTATTAACGGCCTCATCCTGACCAATTACTTTTCCAATCAAAGCTTCGTTCATTTGTCGTAGTTTCAAGCCTTCAGCCTGAGCAATTCTTTGAACGGGGATGCCCGACATCATGGCTACAACTTCAGCAACCTGTTCTTCGTCCACAGTTTCGGGATGCAGTTGCGACTCTTTCTCCCATCTTCTGATGGCATCTTCGAGTTGATACTGACATTGTTTCTCCTGATCACGAATCGGACCGGCCAGTTCATATTTTTGTTCGCTTAAAACTTTAACTTTTTCTTTTTTAAGATCTTCGATTCTTTTTTCGAGATCTTCAATTTCCTTTGGAACAGATACAGTACCAATATGTACCCTGGAACCTGCTTCATCGAGCGCATCAATGGCTTTGTCGGGGAAACAACGGTCGGTAATATACCTGTCGGTGAGTCTCACACAAGCTTTAATTGCTTCCGGAGTATATCTTACATTGTGATGATATTCATACCTGTCCTGTATATTTTCCAGAATTTTCAGTGTTTCATCAGAAGTAGTCGGGTCGACCATAATTTTTTGAAATCTTCTTTCGAGCGCCCCGTCTTTTTCGATACTCTGACGATATTCATCTAAGGTTGTAGCACCCACACACTGAATTTCGCCTCTGGCTAATGCGGGTTTCAGCATATTGGCAGCATCTAAAGAACCCGGCGCGCCACCTGCACCAACAATGGTATGAATTTCGTCGATGAATAAAATCACATCCGGACTTTTCTGTAACTCATTCAAAATGGCTTTGATACGTTCCTCAAACTGTCCGCGGTATTTGGTACCGGCCACAATGGATGCCATATCCAGCGACACAACCCGTTTTTCGAACAAAACCCGGGAAACCCGGCGCTGAATAATTCTCAGTGCGAGTCCTTCCACGATGGCAGATTTACCAACGCCCGGATCACCAATCAGCACAGGATTATTTTTCTTTCTGCGACTTAAAATCTGAGCCAATCTCTCAATTTCCTTTTCCCGACCAACGATAGGGTCCAGTCTGTTTTCCCTTGCCGCTTTGGTAATATCAGTACCAAAAGTATCCAGGGCAGGTGTGTCCGATTGTTTAGCCTGTGAACCGGGATTTTGTTGCTTCTTTGGTTCTTCATCTTCATCATCTTCATTAAAAGCGGAACCCATCGCAGGATTTTCCTTTCCAATGGCGAACAAAAGGTTTTTAACCTCCTCGTATGTAATTTTTTCCTGATTCAGCATATCAACGGCAATATTATTTTTTTCTTTGAGAATGGCCAATAAAAGATGCTCCGTATCAACCACAGTAGTATCAAACTGTTTACTTTCCAGCTCCATCATTTTCTTAATTCTTTCAGTACTTCTTAACGCAGGAATCTCTTCACCTGTCGGTTCTATATCTGTACGAATCTGACTTTCAATCTGTTGCTTGATTTTTGGCATATTCAAATGCAGATTATTCAACACCTCAACAGCTTTACCAATCCCATTCCTGAGTATACCCAACAATAAATGTTCCGGTCCAAGGTAGTTATTTCCCAGTCGCTCCGCCTCTTGTTTGCTGTATTGCAGCACATTATGCAATTGTTCCGAATAGTTGACTGTCATATTTTATTATTTGTTTTCATTCCTCACAAAAATAAGGAATATTATTGTTATTTGAATTATTTACTTAAACTTTATAACAAAAATAATTCCGTATTGTTTGTTTGTTTTTTTCTGCTAATTTGTCAGGTTTTAGCCATTTTTTTGTACCTTTGTTTTTTAATTAACACATAAACTGAACTGAATTAAAAACTGAACTTATGGACAATAATGCACTTTTAAATGAAGTTATGACCCGCGCTCAGGTTTGGCTGGATGGAAATTATGATGAAAACACCAAGTCAGAAATCAAAAATTTAGCTGAGGCTGAAGATAAAACCGAGTTGATAGAATCATTTTACCGCGATCTTGAATTCGGAACGGGCGGACTGAGAGGCATCATGGGTGTCGGAACAAACCGCATGAATAAATACACCGTGGGAGCTGCCACGCAGGGCTTAAGCAATTATTTGAAATCGCAGTTTGCTGACATACCGCAGATTTCAGTAGTAATTGGTCACGACTGCCGCAACAACAGTCGCCTTTTTGCCGAAATTTCTGCCAATATTTTCTCTGCCAACGGCATTAAAGTATATCTTTTTGAAGATTTACGTCCCACACCCGAAGTTTCCTTTGCCATCCGTCATCTTGGCTGTCAGAGTGGAATTATTCTCACTGCTTCTCACAATCCGAAGGAATACAATGGTTACAAGGCATACTGGAACGATGGCGCTCAGTTGATTGCCCCACATGACGAAAATGTCATCACAGAGGTGTTAAAAATCACCAATGTGGATGATATTCTGTTTGATGGCAATCCTGATCTCATTGAAATTATTGGCGAAGCTATTGACAAAATCTACATTGAAAATGTCAAAAGCATCTCACTCTCACCGGAATCTATTGCCCGCAACAGTGATATGAAAATCGTTTTCACACCTATTCATGGTACTGCTGTAAAACTTGTTCCGATGGCATTGCAGGCCTACGGTTTCACCAACATCATCCACGTTCCTGAACAAGATGTGGTTAGCGGCGATTTCCCAACGGTATATTCACCAAACCCCGAAGAATCTGCAGCACTCGATATGGCCATCAAAAAAGCCATTGAAACAGATGCTGATTTGGTAATGGCGACCGACCCTGACGCCGACCGCATGGGTATTTCCATCAAAAATGAAAAAGGAGAATGGATTCTGGTGAATGGTAACCAAACAGCACTTTTATTTATTTATTACCTGGTAACCAGATGGAAAGAACTGGGCAAAATCAAAGGAAATGAATATGTGGTGAAAACCATTGTGACGACAGAAATCATCAAACAAATTGCCGATGTCAATAAAATTGAATGTTTCGATTGCTTTACCGGTTTCAAATGGATAGCCGCGGTAATGCGTGAAAATGAAGGCAAAAAAGTGTATATCGGTGGTGGTGAAGAAAGCTATGGTTTCCTTCCTGAAACATTTGTGCGCGACAAGGATGCTGTTTCTTCCTGTACCCTGATGGCCGAAATTGCTGCCTGGGCTAAGGATAACGGTAAGACTTTGTTCGAATTGTTGCAGGATATCTACCTGGAATATGGTTTTGGCAAGGAAAAAGGTATTTCTGTGGTCAGAAAAGGCAAATCAGGTGCTGAAGAAATTGCACAAATCATGACCAACTTCAGAAATAATCCTCCGAAAGAACTGGCTGGTTCTGATATCGTTGTAATTAAAGACTACAAAACTCTGAAACAAACCAATGTATTGACCGGAGAAGTTTCTGACCTGGATATGCCTGCAACGTCCAATGTTTTGCAGTATTTCACTGCCGATGGCACCAAAATTTCCGTTCGTCCTTCAGGTACAGAACCAAAAATCAAATTCTATATCGAAGTAAGGGGTGAAATGAAATCCCGCGCAGATTACAATGCTGCTGATGCGGCTGCCAATGTGAAGATTGAGGCTGCACGGGCATCGTTGGGGGTATAAGTTTTTGTGTATATCCCATTCGTTTACGATAATCACTGTATCGCTTTCCTAACTGTCGGAGAATCTCATTCAAATTACAAAAAAATGCCCGAAAACTCATTGCTGATTATCGGGCATTCTTACGTATCTCAAAAAAATAACTTATTAAACTAAACCTGTATCCTGTTTAAACGGACTTTGAATGCTGTTAAATTTTTACCTGGACATGGAGGAGGGTTAGTTTCCAATGCAAGCTAAATTTAGTTATCGAGAAATTTTATTTCGATACGATGTTTTATGTATTTTTTCTTTTCCATGAGTAGTTCTTTTTATGCTATTTTCGGAAAAGTGTATATTTTATCTGTATTTTTTATTAGAAAAGTGTATTAAATGTTGTGCTTTTATATTAGAAAAGTGTATATTTGCTCCCTGAATCGTAAAAATGCACCGCTATGTTATTTCGTAAAATTGAAAATTATATCGAAAATCATCTACAGTTCAACGCCAATAAAATTTTAATTGTGGATGGAGCACGTCAAATTGGGAAGTCATTTATCATCCGGCATGTAGCGCAAAGCTTATATAAGAATTATATTGAAATTAATATGGAAGAAGATAAGCTAGGCAATAAGATTTTTGCTGAAGCTAAAACTGTAAATGATTTTTATTTGGCTTTAAGTCTGATAGCAGGTGACCGCATGAAAGACAGATCAGACACCTTGGTTTTTATCGACGAGATACAGGCTTATGATCATTTACTTACCTTATTGAAATTTTTAAAAGAAGATAATAAGTACACCTATATTGCCAGTGGTTCCTTATTGGGAGTAACATTGGCAAATACGTCATCCATTCCGTTGGGAAGCATTCAAATAAAGCACATGTATCCAATTGATTTTGAAGAATTTCTATTGGCAAATGGTATCGGAAAACTTGTTTTGGAAACGATGCGAGCGTGTTTTGACGAATTAAAACCATTGCCTGATACATTACACAACAGGATACTCGATTTATTCAAAAAATATTTAATAGTGGGAGGATTACCCGATGCTGTAAAAACATTTGTTGAACAGCAGAACGTTATGTTAATACGCAGCATACATGATGACATATATAATTTATATGGTATAGATGCTGCCAAATATGAAAAAATGCATTCCAAACTTAAGATTCAAAGAATTTACAAAATGATTCCGTCCAACTTAGAGAACAAAAAAAAGAGGATGATTGTGCGTGATATCGATGGTAAGAAAGGCAAAAGAATGTCAGATTATGAGGATGAGTTCGACTACCTTATTTCTGCCGGTGTAGCTTTGGATGTAAAAGCAATAAGCACACCAACTTATCCTCTTATTGAAAATAGTGGTAAAAACTTACTCAAACTTTACTTAAACGATGTTGGTTTACTAACAGGCCTATTCTTCAAAAACAATATTACAGCCATAATGCAGGACGTAAAAAGCATCAACCTTGGATCTGTTTATGAAACTGTTGTAGCACAAGAACTTAAAGCTCACGGTTTAAATTTATATTACTATGATAATAAGAAAAATGGTGAAGTTGATTTCCTTATTGACGACGCCAATAATCTATCTGTAATACCATTGGAAATAAAATCGGGTAAAGACTATTATGTACATAGTGCACTAAACAAGTTGATTGAGATTAAAGAACACAATATCCATCGTGCTTTTGTACTGTCTAATGAGCAACAGGTCATTCAAAAGAATAGTATCGTTTATATGCCCATTTATTACATCATGTTTTTTAACCCGGGAACTGAAGTTATCGGTGGATTTTAGTTTCGTGGGAAATATCAACTGCTTAAACTGCAAACCGGGAATTTGCCCCATTAGAATCGGTGAAAGATAATTACGCTAAATATCTATTAACTACCGAGTCTTTTCCACAAAATAGAGCAGGAATAATACATAAAAATGTATTTGAATGGCTATTGAAAAATTAATCTAAAATTTAGAGACGTTTGTTTCAATGGCTTTACTTGCAAGTCAAGCTGCAACGCTTGCCCGTTAACTGAGTGAGGGCGGCTCACTAAACATCATATATTTTTTTGCCTTAATAAAAAAAATAATGCCCGAAAACTCATTGCTAAATCTCGGGCATTCCTTCTTAACCTCAAAAACCTAATTTGTTAGACTAAACCCTTATCCTGTTTAAACGGACTTTGAACATTGTTTAATATTTTCTCCAAAACCTTTTCCATTACACACACATAATAAAACGGAACGTTAATAAGTTGGAAGGATTTCCCTTTGGTGGTAATTACCGTATCAACTGACAGTGGTTGACTCCAAACCCGTACCGCCACATTGTGAGGAGCTTCGTCCATAAATATATGCAAGGATTTGAGTTTCGAATTTGTACCGCTTTTTACTTCAATGGGAATAACCATACCATCAAACTCAATCACAAAATCGACCTCAGCCGATGCGGTAGTTTTTTCTCTTACCCAGTATTTTCGGTGCATATTCACCTTCGTTTCTAATGCGATAAGCTCCTGAGCCACTATTTGTTCAGCCAGCAACCCACGCCAAATGTCCTGTATGTTTGTTGCCGAAAAGAGCTCTTTGCGTACGCCTGCAACATAATTTACAATCCCTGTATCCAACCATATCAGTTTGGGTTTTCTACTTTTTGCTGACAAAACAGGCAATTTTGTAGAAGTGGTTGGATAAACCAATTCGAGTAACATCGATTTTTCGAGTAGGCGAAAAGCTTCACCCACCTCGCGCGAACGGTAATTGCTACCTCCAAATCGCTCAAACGATATGGTAGAGCCGGCAAATCGCCAACCTTCAGCAATCAAAAACTTAACAATCTGTATAAGTGTATCTGTATGTGCATATTTCTCTACATCATCGGAATAGGATGTTAGTAATCCATCATATATTTTATCGCAAGCTAATACATCGCGCTTCAGAGCATATTTCTTAATCACGCCAGGCATTCCACCCACTAAAGCAAAATTCATAAATTGTTGCAATATTCTATTGTGTACCGCTTCGGCCTGAAGCGATTCGACTAAGTTTTCGTCAAATGTTTCTCCAATTCCATTCAAAAATTCGGTAAACGAACACGGATGTACGGCCATATATTCAACTCTGCCTACCGGAAAGGAAATACTTCGGTTAATTAAACTTTCGAGTAACGAACCAGCAGCTATCACATGCAACCAATTTGCTTCCTCGTAAAAATAACGTAACATCGCCACAGCCTGAGGCGAATTCTGAATTTCGTCAATAAAAAGCAAGGTGGGTACATCCTTTTTTAACTGCCCGTTGACTAAATATATAGCATCTATCAATGCATTAATTTCTTTATAATCTTCGAAAAGTATTTTATCACTTGCCTTGTCCAAATTTAAACGAAGATATACTTCATAATCCTTCGCAAACTCATTAACCAATGTGGTTTTACCTACTTGTCGAGCTCCCCTCATTACGAGTGGTTTCCTGTCCTCGTCTGTAGCCCAATTCCGTAAATACGACAATAATTTTCTATTTATCATAATTCCAACGCTTTAAACGACTGCAAAGATAATCATTTGTAATGAATTATGGGTAACATTTTGCAATATATGTAATGAATTATGGATTACAATCAGCAGTATTTGTAATAAATTAAGGGTATATATCAACCTTATTGTCGTAGATCTGTACTAGCTTGAAAAAGATATTATAATTGCCTTGTAAAAATGACGTTTCATTTCAACTATTGCCTTGTATAAATGCAAAATAATTATGTTTATTGCCTTGTAAAAACAATAAAACACTTATCTTTGTAGCCTAAATCTAAAAAAACATTGTTATATGGCATATTATAAGCGAGATATTGAAGAAGAATTAATTCGTTGGAAAAATGACAAAGATAGGCAGCCACTATTGATACGAGGAGCCCGACAAGTTGGAAAATCATCTGTTGTTCGGAATTTTAGCAGTCATTTTAGAAGTTATGTAGAAGTAAATTTCGAACAGGATAGTGAAGTCAAAAGTATTTTTGAGGGAAAT
>JBILFS010000402.1:0-2730 GCA_044351455.1 Paludibacter sp.
TAACAATTGACAGCGTCACTCTAACAACTGACAGCGTCACTCTAACAACTGACAGCGACACTCTAAGAAGTGTTAATGCTGTTCTCCATAATGACAGCGATTGTCAAATTGATGTTATTGCTACCAATATAATTGTATGCGTGATTGCTGATTTATTTTTCGATGATAATTTTTAAGTCATTGCATTAAAAATAGAATTTCTGCATGAATATTTTTGTTGTTTTGCAATCCCGACATTGCAAAATCAAATATTTTCATTACTTTTGCAGTCAAATATTGGACAAATGGAGTCGTTTTTCCGGACACATCAATACCTGCTTGAACATAATCAGTCACCTGTTCGCCGTCTGCTCATGGATGAGATAGACTGGAATCGTCGCCTGATTGGTATCAAAGGGAGTCGCGGGGTCGGAAAAACTACTTTTCTTTTGCAATTTGCCAAAGAGCGATTTGGTAACGACAGAAGTTGTTTGTATATCAATTTTAATAATCTGTACTTCACTGAACATACTTTGGTGGAATTTGCGGGTGAGTTTTATGCACAGGGTGGCAAAACATTGCTCATTGACCAAACTTTCAAATACGAAAACTGGTCGAAAGAACTTCGGGAGTGCTACGACTTGTATCCTGAATTGCAAATTATCTTTTCCGGTTCTTCGGTGATGCGCCTGATTGAGGAAAATCAGGATATTCAGGATATCGTGGATGTACATAACCTCAGGGGTTTCTCGTTCAGGGAGTTTATCAACCTGAAAACGGGTTTGAATCTGGAAGCTTATAAGCTGGAGGATATCATTGAAAATCAACAATTGATTACTAACAACATCCTGAGTAAACTGAATCCTGAAGCTTATTTTCAGGATTATCTGGAACATGGTTTTTATCCTTTTTTCCTGGAGAAACGTAATTTCTCTGAAAATCTGCTGAAAACCATCAACATGATGATGGAGGTGGATATTCTGATTATCAAACAGATAGAACTGAAATATTTGTCGAAAATCAGAAGACTGTTTTACCTGATTATGCAGGATGTGCCGGGTGCGGCGAATGTGAGTCAGCTGGCTATCGAAATTCAGACTTCCAGGGCTACAGTGATGAATTATATCAAATATCTGAAAGATGCCCGCCTGCTGAATACCTTGTATGCCGAAGAGGAGGATTATCCGAAAAAACCGAAACAACTGTATGCCCAGAATACAAATCTGATGTATGCGGTTATGCCTGACAGAGACGATGTGGAAGCTGTGCGTAAAACATTTCTTTACAATGCTTTACATGCCAAACATAAGGTTAATCTGAGCAAACATCATCAGGATTTTTGCGTCGACAGAAAAATCAACATCAAATATGATCTTAAATCCCAAAACAGACATGGTTCGAAAACCTGGTATGCGGTTGATGCTATCACAGTATCAAACAAAAACGAAATACCGCTCTGGCTGCTGGGATTCCTTTATTAAAGAAGACAAACTAAAATTATAATTTTTACAAAAATGGCAAAACAAAAAAAGTTTTTAACTTGTGATGGTAATCAGGCTGCTGCGCATATCGCTTATATGTTCAGCGAAGTGGCTGCGATTTATCCGATCACGCCTTCCTCAACCATGGCTGAATACGTGGATGAGTGGTCTGCTAATGGTCGCCTCAGTATGTTTGGCGAAACTGTACAGGTTCAGGAAATGCAATCTGAAGCCGGTGCTGCTGCTGCAATGCACGGTTCTCTTCAGGCTGGTGCCCTTACTACTACTTTTACTGCTTCTCAGGGATTGTTACTGATGATTCCTAACATGTATAAAGTTGCCGGTGAACTTCTTCCGGGTGTTTATCATGTTTCTGCCCGTGCTTTGGCTTCTCATGCACTTTCAATCTTTGGCGACCATCAGGATGTGATGGCTGTGCGTCAGACTGGTTGTGCTTTGTTTGCTACCGGTTCGGTTCAGGAGGTGATGGATTTGGCTGCTATAGCTCATCTTGCTTCTATTAAATCACGTGTTCCTTTTGTTCATTTCTTCGATGGTTTCCGTACTTCTCATGAAATTCAGAAAATTGAAGAAATTGATGCTGATGCTGTTCAGGCATTGGTGGATCAGGATGCATTGAATGCTTTCCGTAAACGTGCACTGAATTCTGAAAGTCCTGTTGTTCGTGGTACTGCTCAGAATCCTGATATTTATTTCCAGGCTCGTGAAGCTTGTAATCCTTTTTATGATGCTGTTCCCGGTATCGTGGAAGATTACCTGAACAAACTGGCCGTAATTACCGGTCGCAAATATGGTTTGTTCGATTATTATGGTGCTCCTGATGCTGATCGTGTGGTTGTTGCCATGGGTTCTGCTACTGAAGCTATCCGCGAAGGTATTGATTTTCTGACTGCAAAAGGTGAGAAAGTTGGTCTTATCTCTGTGCATTTATATCGTCCTTTCTCAGCCAAACATTTCCTTTCAGTTTTACCTGAAACTGCAAAAAGAATTTGTGTGCTCGACAGAACTAAAGAGCCGGGTGCAACAGGAGAACCTTTGTATCTGGACGTAAAAGATACTTTGTATGGCACTGCTAATCAACCGCTTGTAGTAGGTGGTCGTTATGGTTTATCATCGAAAGACTTTACGCCTGCTCAGGTTTTATCAGTATATGAAAATCTTTCATTACCATCTCCAAGAAATCAGTTTACGGTAGGTATCGTGGATGATGTTACTTTCACTTCGCTTCCGATGAAGGAGGAAATCCCAA
>JBILFS010000403.1:0-2727 GCA_044351455.1 Paludibacter sp.
TGTGCCGATGATAATAATAATCCACATAAATTTCATCAATTTTTCTTCTCAGATTTTCCGGTAAATCCCTGAAAGTAGCAGCACTGTGAATTGAAATTCGCGGATGAAATTTGTCGGGCTGACGGGCATCCCGGATAAACAATACCTCACAATGAAGCATATACAAACCATCGCGAATAATAACTTCTTTGTTACTGAAGTTATAACCCAGCGCTGCGAAATGCTTCTCAATCTTCTTTTGGGTATCATATTCCGGACGGAACTTCCAGTTTTGCCAGCCATCTGTTTGAAGATATTCACGCATCACTTCTTCAGCATATTTTCCAAAGACAGCGTGAATCACATGTTCCTTCAGATAGGGATTCAAAAACCTTTTTTCATCCCAGTGTAAACCTTTGGCTATCAACTCTTCTACTGAAAAAGGAAGCGATGGATTAAAACTGCCTGTCAAGCCCCAGACATCATTTTCAGGAATTTCCCAAATTCTGAAAAATCCCAGGATATGATCTATGCGATAAGCATCAAAATAATCAGCCAGTTTTCTAAATCTGTTTTTCCACCATTGATAGCCGTCCTTTTCCATCAATTCCCAATTGTAGGTCGGGAATCCCCAGTTCTGACCGGTAACCGAAAAATCATCAGGCGGAGCTCCGGCCTGCATATGGGTATTGAACAACTGAGGGTCCATCCAGGCATCGACACTTCTCGGACTAACACCGATCGGGATGTCACCCTTGATGGTAATTCCGTTGTTGCGCGCATATTCATGAATTTCTTTCAGCTGTTTATCGAGATGAAATTGAAGGAAATAGAAAAAAGCAATTTCAGAATAATGGTCACCTTTAGGGGATGCAAGTAACTCAACATCCTCAGGTTTATAAATCTGATATGCATTCCATTTCGTAAACTCAGGGGTCTTATTCAAATCCCTCAAATAACTGAATACAGCATAAGGAACCAGCCAGGATTTATTTTCTTCGAAGAATTTTTTATAAGCATCTGATTTAAATACTTTTTGTGATGTATGCTGATATACTTCCCTGAAATACTCCCATTTCACATTCATTACCTGCTGATAATCAGAAAATTTACGAGAATTCAGTTCTTTTCTTTTTGCAGCATAATATTGTTTTCTCTCAGGATTGCTTATCTTTCCGACTGCTTCCGGACAAAGATATAATGGATGCAAAGCATATACTGAAACAGCATTGTAAGGATAAGAATCGTAATTTGAATGATACAAAACCGTATCGTTTACCGGCAAGACCTGAATCATTTTCTGACCTGTTTTTGCAGCCCAATCAACCATCAGTTTTAAATCATAAAATTCCCCGGTACCAAAACTTTTTTTAGATCGCAATGAAAATACCGGAATTGCAACCCCTGTACCCTTCCACGAAGGAATCGTTCTCAGGAAATGCTCTTCGGTAATAATACTATAACAATTTCTATCCTGATCTTCAATACGTCTGTTCGGACCCCCACCCCAAACAATCACCTCATCGGTAGCCGTATCAACAATCAGAAATTTGAATTCAAGCGGAAAAGTGATTTCATCAACCGGAAGCGATAATTTCCACAAAGGAAAATCACTTTCATCCATTCTCACTTTCTTACTAACATCCCAGTTGCCTAAAAAATCCTGATTACCGGTCACAGCAAAGTGTCTGTCAGGTTCCATTTGCTCTGCAAATAATTGCAGCAACATGCCAACATTCTGAACAACCGGTGTTTCAATTGGATTACGCTTGAAATAACAATCCCTGAAAACAGTTGTACCAAAGGGTGAATCACCAAAAGAAGCCCGCCAGTTATCGGTCAGACAAATTTGTTTTTTTCCGGCAGGAATCTGAATTTTTCTGGAAGCTTTGTATTCCTGCACAATCACCCCGTCGTGTGCCAACAGTTCGTAGTAATATTCAAATGATTTGACATCATCAGGAAGATCTAACCTGGCTCTCCAGAAAAATGTTGAATCACACTTCATGGTTAACACCTGAGAAGAATTATCTGCTTCATTTTTCCAGATTATCCGGATGAATTCACCCCAACGTGTGACAAAATGTATATTGAATTGTAATTGCATGGTATGTTTGTATTAAGAACACAAAAATAATCAATTAAAAAGACAGAGATTCCGAAATATTTTTTTGTTGAATGGTTTTTAGTGCAAACGATTGCGAAAATAGAAAACAAAAAAACCACATCCCCGGAGAGATATGGTTTTTTGAGGTACTTGGCGGATTCGAACCGCCGTAGACGGTTTTGCAGACCGGTGCCTAGCCACTCGGCCAAAGTACCTTGTCTTTTCGGAGTGCAAAGATAAGATATTTTTTTGAACCGACAAAGCATAAAAATCAATAATATGATTTTAATTGGCAGGTTGTTCGCCTTTTTTGACATCACGACCTGATCTGTGTTGTGGTTCACCCATGATCAGGTCTTTTCGGTAAAA
Source organism: Paludibacter sp. (assembly GCA_044351455.1). Classification (GTDB taxonomy): domain Bacteria; phylum Bacteroidota; class Bacteroidia; order Bacteroidales; family Paludibacteraceae; genus Paludibacter. The sequence goes on from JBILFS010000403.1 coordinate 2,456, forward strand.
TCGTTCGGCAAGCAGTAATTTATTAATAGTAGCTGCACTTACAACTTTCTTTAGTTTCAGATAATACTTCTTCTGCAACTGTGCTTTTTCTATTTCAAAATTAACTAATGAATTATTAATTTCCTCATAATTAACACTTTCTCCTGATCTGATTTTTCTGAAAGTTTTAAAAATATCTTTGTTTTTCTCAAACAACAACCATACTTCATTTTCATACGCAACAAACAAAGGTTGTACCTTGCTAACATCAACGGTATTCATTCGGGTTCTTT
>JBILFS010000404.1:0-2719 GCA_044351455.1 Paludibacter sp.
TGATTATTCCTACATCATGGCAGCTACCGGCGACAGAACCCCATGCGTATTTATGGAGAATGGTCGGGTAGTAAATCTTGATCCGAAAGATCCCATTTCTGTAAGTTATATTCAGAATTTTGAAGGAGAACCTACCGGAAAAGATAACCCCGAATTGCTTCGTGTACATCCGAGTCATGGACATAACCAGGCAATTGTAAATGGCATTTCAAGAATTGGTTTTATGAAAGGTGGCAAATCGGCGCTGTGGGTCGACGAGAATATTGCCGACAGCATTACCACCAAAGCACTTGGATTTATTGAAAAGAACAAAAACCATCCTTTTTTCCTCTATTTCGGAACACAGGATGTACATGTTCCGCGTGTGCCACATCCACGCTTTGTGGGTAAAAGTGGCATGGGACCCCGTGGTGATGCCATTTTGGAATTCGACTGGATAGTAGGAGAGGTGATGGCCAAACTGAAGCGTCTGAATCTGGATCAAAACACAATGATTATTCTTTCCAGCGATAACGGTCCGGTGATAGACGATGGGTATCAGGATCAGGCAGTAGAACTGTTGGGTGACCATAAGCCTTGGGGACCTTTCCGGGGAGGAAAATACAGTAGCTTCGAAGCAGGAACGCGTGTTCCTCAAATTGTTCGATGGCCGGCAAAAGTAAAACCGGCTGTTTCTGATGCATTGGTTACTCAACTCGATTGGTATGCTTCTTTTGCTTCATTAGCCGGCTACAAATTAAAACAAGGCGAAGCAACCGACAGCGATAACGGATTGAAAGCATTAACCGGAAAGGATAAAAAGGGTCGTAAATTTGTGGTGAAGCAAAATATCAACAATGTATTGTCGATAGTATCAGGGGGGTGGAAATACATTGAGCCAAGTAAATTTGCACGAATGAACAAAGATACCAATATTGAACTTGGAAATGATAAAGCCGAACAACTCTATAATCTGAAGACTGATCCGGGAGAAACCACCAATCTGGCTGCTAAAAATCCCCGAAAAGTAGCAGAATTAAAGGAAAAATTAAGGTTAGTCAGGGAAAGTAAAAAGTAAAAAAATAAAGCAGTTACACGGGATTTTCATTGCATGAGAGTTCCGGGTTTAGTATGTCAGGCATGATTTAAAGCTAATTAAGCTAAACGTTTTTCACAATACCCGTACTAAATTCTATTGAAAAATTAAAAAAAAATTGTATGTTTGCACTTTCAAACAACTACTGTTTGCTGAGCAGTTGTAGTAATTATTCATGCCAAAGAATCATCTTCATATTGATTACGAGCTGCTTATGCAGCTGCGGGATGGGAACGAACGAGCCTTTTCGGTTGTATTCGATACCTATCACCGGTATTTGTATGTAATTGCATGCAGGTATTTGATGTCGGAAACCGGTGCAGAAGATGCGGTGCAGCACACATTTATGCGACTTTGGGAGGGACGCGAAACATTTGATTACAAAATGGGAATCAAAAATTTACTTTTCACCATCCTGAAAAATTATGTACTGAACGAAATCAGACATAATAACATGGCATTACAAAAAAACTACGAGCTGGCACAGTTTAATGAAGATATGGAAGTTGATTTTTTAAAAAAACTTGAGGATGCAGACTTCAAATCGCATTTGTATCAATTAGTGGAAAAATTGCCGCCGCAAAAACGCGAAGTTTGTTTGCTGAAAATTCAGAAAGGCATGACAAATCAGGAGGTGGCAGAGGCTATGAATATTTCAATACCGACCGTGAAGTCGCACTACACACAGGTAATTAAATTATTGCGTTCACAATTAGACAAATTAATTTTGCTGATTTTAGCCATCCGGTTTTTTATTTAATAAATTAATTTACCTACAACTCATACTTTATGTATACTGAAATGTTAACTGAATTATAGGTATAAAAATATCCAATATTATGGATCCAAAGATTATTGATAAAGTTTTGTCTAAAATGGCTACCCCCGATGAAGCCCGCAAGGTGGCAGTCTGGTTTACTACAGAGGAGGGGCAGCTATATTTCTCTCAGCGATACGATCGCGAAACATATTTACTAAATGAAAAAGTATTGATGGAGTGGTTGGACCACGAGATTCCTTCAGTTCAAATGAAAATTCGTTTTCTGTCCCGTTTGAAGATGGGAATTCGCACATTCAGGTTCAGGGTAGCTGCAGCGGCAATTATTCCCTTTTTTGTATTGGCCGGTGCATTGACATATGTAGCCAATCGTTCCGGGGTTTTCCAGTCGGATGAAATGGTTGAGTATGTAGTTCCTTACGGAGAACAACTCAATGTTGTACTGCAAGATGGTACACAAGTTCAACTCAATTCAGGTTCTCACCTGCAGTACCCGAAAAAATTCGGCTTCTTTAACCGGAAAGTGAAACTCACGGGCGAAGGATATTTTGCTGTGGCTAAAGACAGAAGCCGACCCTTTGAAGTTGATTTAAAGGATATTAAGGTGAAAGTAACCGGGACTCAGTTTAATGTGAAGGCATATCCGGAAGATAAAACGATACGGGTGGCCCTGGAAGAGGGCAGCGTTAATATTGCAGATATCAAAGAGTCGGTTTATCCAATGAAGGCGGGTGAAAGTGCCGAATTTAACAGAACAACCGGCAAATGTGAAATTTCCGGCATTCAGGATATGAGTATTCACACTGCCTGGCGTTCGAAAAGTTTAAATTTTTACAGGACTCCACTTAGTGAAATTATAAAAACGC
>JBILFS010000405.1:0-2700 GCA_044351455.1 Paludibacter sp.
ATGATTTGTGTTGTGTCAATTTAACAATAAGTATCCATCGGCAAAGATAATAACACATTCAATATAAACCAAATTTTGATGTGTTTTTTTTACACTAAGTATTAGTTTTATGAAAATCCTACCAATAAATCGCACGTGCAATACTTAAAATTTGAGGCTCGTAGAGCCGATTTATTTGTTGGATACAAATCCGGTTTTAAATGTCATCCAACAGAAATCCATTATTTTTTTTATCACAGTGTGTTTTTGACACCAATTTGAGCAGAATTGATTGAAAATGCCTATATTTGCATTTTCTTTCAGTAGTGGTTAATAGTCAGATATTTGTTATAGCATGATACAAAAAATGTTACCCTCTGTTTCGGTTGATTGTGTAATTTTCGGATATGAAGATAACATGCTGAAGGTACTTGTCAGACAGGAACAGGTTCCAATGGGTGAATCAATTGCGATTGAATGGAAATTGCCGGGTAATCATGTTTTCCGGAACGAAACTGTTGATGAAACAGCCGCAAGAATTCTCAAAGAGCAGACCGGATTAGAAAGCATTTATGCCAAGCAGTTTTATGTTTTCAGCGATCCGGAGCGATTAACCAAACGATCACAGGATTTTATCTGGGTAAAACCACGTCTTTTAGACGAAAGGGTTATAACCGTAGGTTTTTATTCTCTTATAAATTTACCCGATTTTGATAACGGCATGTTAATCAGCGAAGCACACTGGATGAACACCACAGAAGTTTCTGATTTAATGTTTGATCATGCTGAGATTTTTCAGGAAGCATTGAAAAAGCTCAGGTATGATCTGATTCACGAACCCATTGCATTTGAATTATTGCCTGAAAAGTTTACTTTGACGCAGATGCAAAAGATTTATGAAGCCATTCTTGGTACCACCTTCGACAAAAGGAACTATCGTAGAAAAATCAACAAAATGCCTTATCTGATTCAATTAGATGAATTGCAATGCAATGTTTCACACAAGCCTGCCAGACTTTACAGTTTCAACAGAGAAATATATGAAAAAACGTACACTGAAAGATTTGATTTCAGGGTGTAAATTTTATTCGATATAAAATCCATGTTATATTCCCCAGGGATCTTTACCTTTGATTGTATTTGTTAACTTCATAATGAAAATATATACAATCGGGAATAAGGAAAGCGCGTTTGCCCAAATTAACGGTCCGTCTACCAATAGAATTCCATAAACCAACCACAAAGTGATACAAACCACTACAATGCTGTACATAGTAAGCGAAATACTGTGAGTATCTCTGGTTTTAAAAACTTTGATAGCCTGTGGAAACTGATTCAGAACCGATAGGAGAGATGCTGCATAGCCTACTGTTTCAACTGTATTCATATTTTTTAAAATTAAAAAAAGGATGTTCAATCACATGTTGAACATCCTTTTGTATTATTGCTCTGATTTTCAGATTATTTTACCATCACTTTCAGGGTAGCTCCATCAACTTTCAGGATGTAGATACCTGCATTTACTGCTTTTGAACTGAAAGTGCCTTTCAGGTTGGATGATTGAATCATGCGACCTGCAATGTCAAACATTTCAACTTTGTTGTTAACGCCTTCTACAGTTACTGCGCTGTTGTTGATAGAAACACGGTAATTGTCCATATCCAAACCTTTTACGCCAGTATTAAGCCAGGCAGCAATAACATCATTGAAGATAAGTGCAACCTGAGCATCGGCTTTGCGGTTATCCATTCCAGACATGTCGGCTTTCTTTTCTTCAAAGCTCCAATTGCGACCTTTGTAGAATTTGTACTCGATAAGGTCAACATTCTGAACTGTAAACGTAAATGTTCCGTTTTGATTTTTTACACCAGGAGTCCAGCTTGATCCGTTCCAACCCAGGTGACTACCCATGATAAATACTGAATCAGTTCCGGCAGGTGCAGTTACATTGATTGTAATAGTTTTCAGGTTAGCAGCACCCGGATAAATTCTTTTGAATTTAGGCATGAAATGGAAAACATCATTTTGAGTTACATCCGGCATTTTCAGGTCAGAGCTATCCTGTTCGTAAACCCATGATGGACCTGATGCAAATTTGTAGATAAGTTTGTTAGCATCCAAAGTGTGAATGGTTTTACGGAACAAGTTACCTGAAGCATCTGATTCAGCTTCGATCCAGTCCATTTTGGTACCTTCTGAACCCGGACTTGCCCAACTTGTGTGAGAGCCGGTTAAATAACATTCTTTTACAGCTTTTGGAACATAAACATCAACTTTAACATCTTTTTCAATGGCTGCAACATTCGGATTGAAAACCAATGCCCATGTGCGAACAGTGTCATTAGCACCAACACCCGGATAATTACGGTCAGAAATTTCTTCACCGGTTTTTCCTTTTTCAACATAAGCCCAGTCACCACCACCGCTCAGATATTTGTATTTGATATCAGCAGCAGTTTTTCCGTCTAACTGATCATCCGGAATTGTCAATGAATAATGTGTGTCGTCAATCTTGTTCAATTTGTGTTGATTGTTATTCCATCCGTTGAAATTACCAACAACCCATACCTGATAAGTAGGCGTAGGAACCACAACTTTAAACTCAATAGCAGCTACCTGCACGGCTGCAGCAAAAACCACTGCCAGGGCAATAAATAAGGTAAAAATTCTTTTCATAATACTGATATTTAAATAATTAATAAATTGATTGATATTAAAATA
>JBILFS010000464.1:0-2699 GCA_044351455.1 Paludibacter sp.
TCACGGACCAGACGGTGGTCCACCCAGCTGAACTGCTCGGGGATGCTGCGGATTCGGTCGGGACAGATTGGGAACTTGTGGGTCATAGCGGCCTCCTGCTGTTGGATTTGAACCTATGACATCTTGTCCCAATTGTTCCAGACGACGGGCCATCTCGTATATGTCATCTTGTAACACCGCACCTGTAAAATGAGCTATTAGCCCTATAAAAACGGGGTGTTGTGTAAGACAGAAATCTTGTAGCACAGGGGCAGGCATCTGCGAAACAGAAGGCAAACTGCCGATAATCTCCTGTTCTATAGGCGTTATTCGGGAGCAGTCATCTTGTAACACGGCACCGGAACCCTTCAGACGACTGCGCCCGTGGTTGGCTTTGCGCCAATCTCGCACCCGTTCGACATGGTCGGGTCCCTTGAAGTAACCGGGATTGTTACGGGACCACTGACGCTGACTCATGGCTTTGCTGGCCTTGCGACATTCCGGCTTGCTGCAATAGGCCTGCGTCTTGGTGTTACGGTAGTCAGGGAAGAAGAAATCTTTGCAACACCGGCACAGCCGTTCTTTGATGCGTTTCATGCCCCGGCACCTCCGGGATAATCATCCAACATCAAGAATAATCAGGGAAGAAAAGGATTAAACGCGGGAAGAAAACAGAAAAAACGTGTGAAATTTACTGACTACGAAGAAAAGAAAAAGGCGGAAGAAAAAGCATTTTCAGAACGCCACAATCGCGGCACTTTCAGCTCGCCCGTGACAGTGCTAATAGGGACTCAAACTTTCTACTATGCCGGACATTGCAAGAAAGATTATCTCACCACCCAGAAAGCCCCCCTACCCTTCGCGGGGCAGAGGGGCATTTCATCTAGGAAATACAAGGTAGAGTAGAGAACAGGTTTCACCCTGCCCTCCCTCATCAAACCGGACGTGCAGTTTTCCCGCATCCGGCTTTCCCTGTTGTTTCATCATTGGTCTCTCGAAGTGAAGTCTGCTCATAGGTAGATTACCTCCAGCTCATGCCGAAGGTGTTGGTACCAACTTTGGCCTTTCGGCGGTTTATAGCCTCGCTGACTTCGCCGCGATAGGTGTTTCCACATCCGTTTATAAGTGTAGTCCGTCATCGCCCGCATGGCGGGTCGATTACGTCCTTGATCGAAATAGTTGCTCCACCCTTTAACCTGTCGGTTGAGTTTGGCAACCACTTCGCTGACGGGGCGGGCGTTCCAGCGCCGGGAGGTCAGTTCTTTGATTCGCTGGCGTTCCCGTTTGCAGGCTTTGTCGCTCGGCACCATGGTCAGAAACGGCGGTTTGCCTCTGTAGCGGCTCGCTTCGTATCGAAAGGTGTAGCCGAGAAAGTCAACATTCGACCCTCTCTGCTTCAGGTCTACGACTCGCGTCTTTGTCCGGTTGATTTCAAGTCCCATCCACTCTTCCACGGTTTGGTCTACCCAGTCGCTGATTCGTGTTCCGACATATTTCGCCATGATGACGAAATCATCGGCGTAGCGTACCATTCGGGCATCAGCCCATTGACGGGGGCCGGAGGCCATATGAAACTTCCGGTCGAACCAGTGCAGATACAAGTTGGCCAGCAGTGGGGAAATGACCCCTCCCTGCGGTGTCCCTCTTTCGCTCCGTTTCTGTGTGGGCGGCTTGCCCTTCGTTTCTTCCCGCACGGGCGCATTAAGCCACATGCGAATGAGCTTGAGTACGGAACGATCCGCTACCCGTCGCTCTACACAGGCCATCAGCTTGTCGTGCGGTATGGAATCGAAGTATCCCTTCAAGTCCGCGTCGTAGATTTGTGTGCGTCCCTCTTTCACCGATTGGTCGATGGCTTTGAGCGCATCTTTTGCCGAACGTTTTGGACGGAACCCATAGGAACACTCCTCAAAGTCCGCCTCGAAGATCGGTTCAAGAATCAGCTTCGCCGCTGTTTGCACTACCCGGTCTTTCAGGGTAGGTATCCCCAGCGGTCGTTCCGAACCATCCGGCTTCGGGATCATCACACGCTTTACCGCCTGCGGTCGGTAGGTCTTTGTTCGGAGTAGCTCCTGTATTTCTTCAAGGAACGTCTCTTCCCTTTCCGGCGTTTCACAGATCGTCCTGATCTGCACACCGTCCACCCCGCAGGTTCCGCCGTTACGCTTCACCTGCGTCCATGCCGCCGCAAGCACATCCTCCCGATAAATCCGGTCGTACAATGCGTAAAACCGGAATTGCTTTTCCTTCTTCGCCTTTAGATACAGCTTCTTTCTCAAAAGAAATACCTTCTCAGGCAGCCGTCCCGTATTCAGCGCGAACGCTTCCGGGATGTCTACCTGATCTTCCGTACTGTCAGTTTTATTCTGCAAGCGGTACATTCCTCTTTCTTAATCAGCAACCAACAGGCAGGGCTCCTTCGCTCCACAGGCATTACCCTGCTTCACCACTACTACGAACCCCTCCGACTCCCCATCGACAGAACATACGGTTCATTCTCCCGCATCCTCTTTCAAGTCACGACCTCCGGCCGATGGGGTCTCCCAAGTTCCGAGTCAAGCTCTCGCCGCGTGCCATCCGCTATCACCCCGAGGAGCCGAACAGGTGCATACGTCTATCTCTTCCCTGTCCATGCAGGCTTCACCATTCCTGAAAGGCTGGCCGCTCCTGCTTTAGTTTAACGAGGCGGAACCCGGTTCACTTTCGTTACGGCTCGCGAC
>JBILFS010000406.1:0-2694 GCA_044351455.1 Paludibacter sp.
CAGAAATCAGAGATTTATTGAAGAAATAACATATCTTTCACAGGATTTAAATTTCTTTGGTTTAATTTTGAATTAGAATTAAAGGGATTGTTTTGGTTCTAACTACCAACAATCCTTTTTCTTTACCGGCAAGCTTTTCCCTGCTGAGATGATCGAAAATCTACAGGAATGGAATCCTATATTCTTCCCCATGTAATCGGGAATCGGCATCCATTTATTCAAACTGCCGTGGATATTCAATCCTACAGGCGCTGTACCAATAAAACGATGATAAAACTGACATGATACCCAACCTGATGCGACTATCAAATGCTTTATTGAGTTTTGAAATTATATTCGCCATCTGCTTAATTTAAATCATATTTTTTATACATGATGATCCCATAAATAATATGACAAAACCCAAAGCCTATGGTCCAGAAGAGAATTCCATGTGAGAGTACAATGGCAGCCCCTAAACCCAATAATACCTGCGTAATGCCCAGATAATGAATCTCTTCAAAAGTATATTTGGATGCATTTATTAGTCCCAAACCGTAAAAGATAATTTTTCAAATCTGCAAATTTTTGGTAATCTTTTTAAAAAAAATTATTCAGGAAGATGAATTAACTGATGTAGTTTACTTCAGGGACGAGCTTAATGCCAAACTTCTCAAAAACATCCTGCTGAATGTTTTGTGCCAATGCAACAATTTCAGCACCGGTCGCACCTCCTTTGTTGATTAAAACCAAAGGTTGCAGATGGTGAACTCCCGCATTTCCAAGGGATTTACCTTTCCATCCGGTTTGCTCTATCAACCAGGCTGCGGGAACTTTCTCGGCTGTTTCAGAAATAAAATAGTGCGGTATTGCCGGATAAACAGCTTGTAATTGAATAAATTTTTCTTTGCTGATGACAGGATTCATAAAAAAACTTCCTGCATTGCCTGTTTCTTTTGGATCCGGAAGTTTTGATTGACGTATCTCAATGATGGTATTTCTGATATTTGCAAGCGAGATACTCCCGTTTTTCAGGACAGATAATTCAAGATGTTGATATCCCAGCGCTGGTTTTGGTTTTAAACTGAGTTTAAAAACTACAGAAACAACCATATACTTTTCTTTCCAGCTGGTTTTGAAATTACTTTGTCTGTATCCATATCCACAGGCAGCCACATCAATATCAACCAATGTACCATCTGTTAAATCAACAACTTTAACCTGTTGAATAATATCACAGATTTCAACTCCGTACGCTCCAATATTCTGAACAGCAGCTGCACCTGTATCTCCGGGTATCAGGGATAGATTTTCCGGTCCCCAAAATCCCTTCTCCACACAAAATGCCACAAATTCATCCCAATTAACTCCTGATCCTGCTTCTACGAATACGGATTCATTTTTTTCATCTAAGTCGAATGTGAGGTTTTTTATCCTGCTGTGAAGCACGAGTCCGTTATAATCATTCAGAAACAACAAATTACTGCCTTCTCCGACGATAAGAAATCTCTTCTCCTTCAATGCACCTGACTTAACAAACACGCAAAACTCCTCAACTGTTTCAAAGTCAGCAAATTCCGAAGAAAACACATCGATTCCGAATGTATTAAACGCTTTCAGAGAATAATCAGTAAAATGTCTCATTGATAAAACTGCGTTATTAAATCCTCGTTTTTCGTTTCAGTTCGAAGTCGCGACCCAGGTATTTTTCACGAACTACCGGATTATCAGCAAGTTCCTGTGATGTTCCCTGGTATAAAATCCTGCCTTCAAAAAGGAGATATGCCCTATCGGTGATACTCAGCGTTTCGTCCACATTGTGGTCGGTTATCAGGATACCAATATTTTTATCTTTCAATTTCCAGACTATATCCTGTATATCCTGAACTGCAATCGGATCGACACCGGCAAATGGTTCATCAAGCATGATAAATCTTGGTTCTATGGCCAGACAACGTGCAATTTCAGTTCTTCTTCTTTCGCCTCCGGATAATCTGTCACCCAGGTTTGTTCTCACATGTTCCAGATTGAATTCAGAAATCAGGGTTTCGAGTTTTTCCTTTTGATATTCTTTGGAGAAGGTGGTCATCTCGAGTACAGAACGGATATTATCTTCCACTGTCATTTTCCTGAAAACAGAAGCCTCCTGTGCAAGATAACCGATTCCCTGTTGTGCACGTTTGTAAACAGGGTATTTGGTTATATCAATATCATTCAAAAAAATCTTTCCGGCATTGGGTGTAACAAGTCCGGTTGTCATGTAAAAGGTAGTGGTTTTACCGGCACCATTCGGACCCAGCAATCCCACAATCTCGCCCTGTTTCACATCAATAGAAACATTGTTTACGACCAATCTCTTTCCGTACTTTTTGTAAAGTCCTTCAGTCCGCAACACCATTCTTTGGTCAGGTTTCTGACCAATCACATCATCAATTATATCTTCAGTTTCCATGTAATATTTCGCAACAAGTGTATTTAAATCCGTTTATTCTTTATACCAGGATGCATACATGGCATAATTGTGAGCAATCTTCCTGTTCATTTCATGGGTTTGTTCAGGTTCGGCATTCTTTACAAATTTAGCAGGAACTCCGGCCCAAATGGTGTATGGAGGTATTTTGGTGTTACTCAACACCAAAGAACCGGCTGCAACAATGGCACCCTCTCCTACTTCAGCATAATCCAGTAAAACAGCTCCCATACCAATCAGTGCAT
>JBILFS010000033.1:0-10128 GCA_044351455.1 Paludibacter sp.
CGAACCACAGAAATGTAAAAACATTCTTTTCGAAGGATTTACAATTATCAACTCACCTTTTTGGTTGCTTCATCCTTTGATGTCAGAAAATATTATTGTAAGAGGATTAACTTTAAAAAGTCATGGGCCAAATAATGATGGATGTGACCCTGAATCCTGTAAAAATGTATTGATAGAAGATTGTTTGTTTGACACAGGAGATGATTGTATCGCCATAAAATCAGGTAAAAACAACGATGGAAGAAAATGGGGAATTCCTTCAGAAAATATCATTGTAAGAAATTGCACAATGAAAGAAGGACATGGTGGCGTAGTGTTGGGCAGTGAAATTTCAGGAAATGTCAGAAATGTATGGGTCGAAAATTGTCGCATGGATAGCCCTAATCTTGAACGGGTAATCAGAATTAAATCAAATCCTATAAGGGGTGGACTTCTTGAAAATTTCTTCATTCGCAACATTGAAGTTGGGGAGTGCAGTGAAGCAATTTTCAGGGTTGAAATGAAATATGAAAAAGTTTTCGAAGGACCAAATCTGCCATTGGTGAAGAATTTTATCATGGAAAATGTTCATAGCAAAAAAAGCAAATATGGCATATTTATAGATGGCCTTGAAAACACGATACAGGCGCAGGTGCAAAATGTTGTTTTCAGAAATTGTAGTTTTGAGAATGTTCAGATTCCTTATAAAATTACCGGAGCTAAAGGGATTACTTTCGATAATGTAATTATTAATAATCAGAGCGTTTCCTATATCCCCAAAAAATAATTAAATATTTTAACATTCAGATTGAATGCAGTGCAACAAAGATTATCTATCTTTGCCATAAATTCAATCTTTATGAAAAATTTATTAGCTTATACACTGAAGAGTATTCTCTTAGTCTCAATCAGTATTTTAGTGTCAAATTGCTCTGGCAATGCAGGTCTAACCCGAAACATCAACAATCATCAAACTGATGTTGTTTTAAGTCAGCCAAACTACAAAGTAATTAAATATGTACAGGGAGAATCTACTGCAAAGTATTTTCTGGGAATTGGCGGCTTCGGCAACAAGGGTATGATTGCACAAGCAAGAAAAAAAATGCTGCAACATGCTGGTTTGATTGGCAAATCAAGAGCAGTGATTAATGAAACTGTCGAAATTCAAACCAAACAAATTCTGTTATACACTGAATTCAGGTATATCGTTTCAGCTTACATAGTTGAATTCAGCAGCAATCCGGATGACATTGCAATTACTGAACCTGATGTTTTGACCGGGAAAACCAATGATATTGAATTCATAGAAGAAACTGTTATGAATACCGGTATAACAGCAGGTATAAGTATCTCAGGCGATAGCAAGCCCCTTCCGGGTTTCAATTTCGGCCTTTCAGGCATATTTTCAAAACCAAAAACACATAAAAACTGGTTTTTGGAGAATCAGGCCAATTTCACATATTTAAGCAGTCACGTTTACAATAGTTTTTCGTCTTCTATTAGCAGTCCAAATAAACTACATTCCTTTTCACTTGATTTTCCTGTTTATGCAGGCTATAGCATACCTCTTACATCAAATTATGGCTTGTTTATAAAAGGAGGTCCGGGATTAGGGCTTCTGTATTACAATGAATTAAATCCAAATAATACTTCGATTAATTCAGATTTCATGATGAAAGTATCATTAGGCGGGTTTACGGGTTTCAGACTTGGTAAATTCAGCACTGCGATAGGACTTGAATACATGGTTGGGGACTACTTTGAATTCTCGAGCGTAAAACTGGCTTTGACTTATCAGTTGAATTAATGAATTCTTCAAACCAAATATAATCACTATGAAATTCGGAAAAATTCTGATTGTTCTAACAATAATCTTTTTAAGTCGATTGTTATTCAGTTGCTGTAACTGCCCAAAAACAGCAGAATCAGCAAATTTAAATATGATTGAGTTGGAATATCTTAATCTCATTCCTAATGAACAGAATTTGGAATATTCTTCAGATTCAATGCTGAATGCATCAGTTGCTTTCGAAATCATTGTGCGTGATAGCACAGAAGCAAAGAATAACTGGTATGTAAATAATACCGGTTTTACTTCTGCATCTGCCTTCCAACCTTGTGAATGTCCGAAACTTTTTCTTCCGGATGAGCATATCTCGTCAATCAAAATAAAAACTCTGAAAGATATAAACTCCGGCATTAAATCCGGCCAGGAGATTTCCGGATTATTCGTAGCAAAAAACTGGAATACTTTTCTTTATCTGGAAATAGAAGATCTACTAAAAAGTCTGAAAGGTAGTGTAACATCCGGATTACCCGGTTATCGTGTTGCAGTATATTTAAAAGAGAAAATCGATAATTCAGAAGCTCAATTTGAAGTAACAGTGACACTCTCAAACTCAAAAGTTCTTGAAATGAAAACAAAAGTGATTAAAATAACTTCGCCCGAAACTTTAAACTAATTTCATTTTGAAAATTACCTTTTTGATTATTAAACCTGAAATTATATTGTTATGAGAAATTTCTTCTATCCTGTATTTTTTCTCACATAAATATTCTTGGAAATAACCCCACGACTCATCAATCATTTTCCATGTGGTTTGGTGTTCGTGATATTGGAATTCAACCTGTTGAGAAAAATGGCAATCTCGATTTTTACGACTATTTCATATCAACGAGTTATAATGAAAATGCCTCATCTTACAATTATCAATACCAATATTTAGGGTTTAAATGGACAAAAAAATGGAATAACAAGATTGAAACAGACTTCAGAACAAGCATGAATAGTGCACTCAGATTTAATTCAGTTTATTTGAAAGCAAATTATGACTTACACAAATATTTGAATGCAAGTATTTCCTTCTACAATTATCCTCAATGGATGAATTCATATCTTGAATGGATCAATAACAAAGAACCGGGATTTGATAATTGGTATGATTCGGAAAAATGGCCTCAGTGGTCTGTCTATGATAATTTCATATCAATAGGAGTGAATTTTCCAATAAAAACGGGAATTATATTATTCCAACCGGGAATAAATGCAGGAGTGTCAGTAAATAATATCTACAGAATGTCAATCAATCGGTCTCATAAATTCTCCAATTATCTTGAAATCAGGAAAATTAGATTTGACCCTTCACCTGCTTTATTTTTAATGCCCGAACTAGATATACAACTGGATATTATTAAATTTAAAAAGTCGGCGATAGGCTTTCAAATGCATACCGCCTTTTTGATTATGAAGAAAGGAATTGACTACAGTTCGACAGTGCATGCCTGGACCATGGAGAATTCTACAAAAACCAAATTCATTGGCAACAAACACAATTACAAAAATTTCGAATTTGATGGTGGATTATTCTACAGGTGGTAGATTTTTTTCAATCAATACTTAGTTTATCAATTAGTAACACAAAATCTTTAAAAACCACCTCCTTTTTTACATATTTATTATATTTATATCGTTAATATGTTGTATCTTTGTGCCCGATAATCAATAGTTTAAATAATAATTGTAATTTTTTATGAACGTAGTTACAAAAACCATCGCATTGGGTGATGGTAGAGAAATTACCATTGAAACAGGAAAGTTGGCGAAACAAGCTGATGGATCTGTGATGGTAACCATGGGTAACACCATGTTGCTGGCAACCGTTTGCTCAGCGAAAAATGCCGTTCCCGGAACGGATTTTATGCCCCTGTCTGTGGATTATAAAGAGAAATTTTCTGCTAATGGTCGTTTCCCGGGTGGTTTTACCCGTCGTGAAGGCCGTGCTTCAGATTATGAAATTCTTGTTTCACGTTTGGTCGACCGCGCATTGCGCCCCTTGTTTCCAGATGATTATCATGCGGAAACCTTTGTAAATGTAACACTTTATTCTTCTGATGGTATAGATATGCCGGATGCTTTGGCAGGTTTAGCTGCATCGGCTGCACTGGCTGTTTCTGATGTTCCTTTCAATGGACCGATTTCAGAGGCACGCGTTGCACGTATCAATGGTGAGTTTAAATTAAATCCAACATTTGATCAACTGAAGGAAGCTGATATGGACATCATTGTAGCTGCTACCATTGATAATATCATGATGGTAGAAGGCGAAATGAAGGAAGTGAGTGAAGATGATTTGTTGAGCGCAATGAAAGTAGCTCATGAAGCAATCAAAGTTCATTGTCAGGCTCAGTTGGAATTGATGGAAGCTGTAGGTAAAACGGTGAAACGTACCTATTGTCATGAAGAAAATGACGAAGATCTGAAAAAAGATATCTGGGAAAAAACTTATGCGAAAGCGTATGCTCTTGCGACTTCATGCAATACCGACAAACATTCGCGTGTTGAAAATTTTGAAGCTGTAAAAGCTGAATATATTGCAGGTTTGGAACCTGAAGAAGCAGAAGCAAAAAAAGGATTGATTGGTAAATATTATCATGATGTTGAAAAAGAAGCCATGCGTCGTTCTATCCTCGATGAAGGAAAACGTTTGGATGGTCGCAAAACTACAGAAATTCGTCCGATTTGGTCTGAAGTGGACTATTTACCAGGAACTCATGGTTCAGCTGTTTTCACCCGTGGTGAAACACAGTCGCTTACCACAGTAACACTGGGAACTAAGAACGATGAAAAACTTATCGACGAAGCATTGATTCAGGGAAAAGACAGATTCCTTTTGCATTATAATTTCCCTCCGTTCTCAACAGGTGAAGCCCGTGCATCACGTGGCACAGGACGTCGTGAAATTGGTCATGGGAACTTAGCATACCGTGCTTTGAAACCAATGATTCCGGAAAATTATCCTTATGTTGTACGTGTAATTTCTGACATTCTTGAATCAAACGGTTCGTCATCAATGGCAACTGTTTGTGCGGGTACGCTTGCATTGATGGATGCTGGTGTAAAAATCAAAAATCCTGTGACAGGTATTGCAATGGGACTTATCTCCGAAAATAAAGGAAAAAACTTTGCCGTTCTTTCAGATATTTTAGGTGATGAAGATCATTTGGGCGATATGGACTTTAAAGTAACAGGTACCGTAAATGGTATTACAGCCACTCAAATGGACATCAAAGTTGATGGACTTTCTTATGAAATTCTTGAAACTGCGTTGAAACAAGCCAAAGAGGGTCGTATGCATATCATGGGTAAAATCATGGAAACGCTTGCTGAACCACGTGATGATTTCAAACCACATGCTCCCCGTATCATTGTTATGATGATTCCTAAGGAAATGATTGGTGCAGTAATCGGCCCTGGTGGAAAAATTATACAGGGTATGCAGGCTGAAACAGGTGCAACTATCTCCATCGAAGAAATTGGTGACCAGGGAAGAGTTGAAATTGCAGCAAGCAACAAAACTGCAATCGATGCAGCCATTGCTAAAATCAAAGGAATCGTTTCTATTCCAGAAGTTGGAGAAACTTATCCTGCGAAAGTGAAATCCATCATGCCTTATGGTGCGTTTGTTGAATTCTTACCAGGAAAAGAAGGATTACTCCACATTTCTGAAATCGACTGGAAACGCATTGAAACGATGGATCAGGCCGGTATCAAAGAAGGTCAGATGATTGATGTAAAATTGCTCGAAGTTGACCCGAAAACCGGAAAATACAAACTTTCGCGCAAAGCTCTGATGCCAAGACCACCAAGAGAAGATAAACCGAAAGCGGAATAAAAACTCTTAAATTCCCGGTAAGGGAGTTAAATAAAAAAAACTGCAATCCTGATCTATAGAGGGTTGCAGTTTTTTTGTTAAGATTGGGCTGTTTACCAAAAAAGACCGTATCCAGCATTACCAGATACAGGCAATATTTAACAGAACATTCAGGTTATTATCAATTCAGTCAAAAAAAACTTCATGTCATCATCAACAGCTCCAATTGGTGCTATTCCAAAGTTTTCTCCTTCATCGGCCGAAAGCTCGTTATTGGTAGTGGCAACGAGCGCTATAATCCATAAATAATAAGTTCCCTTGACGATCGTATATCTTCATTCTTTTTACCGCAAACTCCCTTATGGGATTTGGTTAATAATAATTGCATTCAATTCTTGTGCAAAACTAAACAGGAAAAAATTATATGTGTGTAACATTAGTTAAACTTACAAAACCAAATTAATTCCATACTTTTGCAAATCAATACGAAATATTTCAAATGAGAGTTTTACTTATATTTATACTTGCCGGGTTTATAACTCCTGTTCTTTCAATTTCAAATTTGAAAATTGATTTTCCTGTTTCACGACCCGAATTTAAAACTGCCAATATCAGTATATCCGTGGATGATTTAAAATCATCAAAAAAAATATATTCCTATCGGTCGGAGAAACTTACTGTCCCTGCCTCGACAATGAAGGTTATTACAACTGCTACAGCACTTGAAATGTTAGGTCCGGACTTCAGATATAAAACCAAACTTGCAATACAGGGTGAAGTAGAAAACGGTGTTTTAAATGGGAATATCATCATTATCGGAAGTGGAGATCCTACATTGGGTTCATCCAGGATGGGAAATGAGAATTTTTTGAATGAATGGGTCGGTGCAGTCAGAAATGCGGGAATCAATAAAATTTCCGGTAAGATTCTAACTGATGAGAGTTGCTTTGATGATGAAGGCGTAAACACGGCCTGGACATGGGAAGATATTGGAAATTATTTTGCTCCCGGAATATATGGCATCGCCTATAAAGATAATACCCTGAAAGTTAAATTCAACACCTCCGAACCCGGTAGAATTGCCACGATTACAGGCACTGATCCTGTTATCAAAGAATTGCAAATTCACAATTATTTGATTAGCTCTGAAATAAACTTTGATAGTGCCTGGTTTTTCGGTGCTCCTAAACAGAATATCCGCTATGTTCGCGGTGCAATACCAATGCACAAAACCAACTATGTAGTTAAAGCCGACATTCCTGATCCGGGAGCTTTGTTAATGAATGATTTTACAGAAAGACTGCAGAAATCAGGTATCATCATCCAAAATATGGAGATAAAATTAAGCAGAAATCCTCAGATCATACATACACATCAATCACCAACACTTTCAGAACTAATTACAGAATCAAACCGACATAGTAATAATTTTTATACCGAGCAGATTTTCAAATCTCTTAGTATGAATAATTGTAAACCTGCAAATAATAATCTTTCAGTGGCTGTCATCAGAAATTTCTGGAAATCAAAAGGACTGGACATCAGTCAGTTGTATCAAAAAGATGGTTCAGGATTAAGTCCACAGAATGTCGTATCTGCCGATTTTTTAAACTCACTCATGATCTGGATGTATAAAAACAGCAAGTATAAAAATGAATTTATCAACAGTCTCTCAGTATCCGGAAAAACAGGAACACTTTCAGGGATGTTCATACATACACCTTTAGAAGGAAAAGTGTATGGAAAATCCGGAACTATTTCAAAAGTAAGATGTTATACCGGTTATATCATAACAGAGAAAAAAGAATTTGCTTTTACGGTCATGGTCAATCAATTTCAGGGAAAATCGAAAGAAATAGCCGGTATCATTGAAAAATTCTTATTAAACATCAGTAAATTCTAAAAAATCTTACAGTTTGTAACTAAGATGGGGTAATTTCAAAATAATGATTATCTTTGTGGCTAATTATCTTAAATTTTAATAATTATTTTTGTAATAGCTATGCAAGAAATCAAATTCTTCAGCGGAGAAAATCTGCCCCTCGAATTGCACAGAACACGCATTGTGCAAAAACTTTTTTTAGTACCTATCGAACGTCGTTTACAAGCGCTTTACGAAGGTGGATTTAACACTTTCCAGTTGGATACCAAAGATGTGTTTTTGGATATGCTGACTGACTCAGGTACCAATGCTATGAGTGATAATCAGTTAGCTGCCATGATGCAGGCTGATGATGCTTATGCCGGTTCTCAGAGTTTTGTTCGCCTTCAAAAAGCCGTGGAAGATGTACTAGGCAAGAAAATGTTACTACCTGTTCACCAGGGACGTGCTGCTGAAAACATCATTTCATTGGCTTATGTGAAAAAGGGAAGCCTTGTTCCGATGAATTATCACTTTACTACAGCAATGGCCCATATCACCGACAAAGGTGGTCAGATTTGCGAATTACTTTACGATGAAGCGTATAAAATTAATTCAGATCACCCATTTAAGGGGAATATGAATATTGAAGTTCTTGATGAAACAATCAAGAATCATGGTCCGGAAAATGTTCCTTTTGTAAGAATGGAAGCTTCAACCAACCTAATTGGAGGACAACCATTCTCGGTTCAGAATTTACGTGATGTTCGTGCAGTTTGCGATAAATATGGTATACGTTTGGTGCTTGATGCCAGTTTAATTGGTGAAAATGCATGGATGGTTTTACAACGGGAAGAGGAGTTCAAAAACTCTGATATGAAAACTATCATTACTTCTATGACTGCTTTGGCAGATTTGGTATACTTTTCTGCACGAAAATTATCATCATCCCGTGGTGGTGGTATGTGTACTGATAAACTGGAGATTTTCCGCGAATTGGAAGCATTGGTTCCATTGTATGAAGGCTTCCTCACTTACGGTGGTATATCAGTACGTGAAATTGAAGCAATGGCAGTTGGTTTGTATGAAACCCTGGATGAAACAATGATTTGCCAGAGTCCTGCATTTATCAAATATTTGGTTGAAGAACTTCATAAAAAAAATATTCCGGTAATTCGTCCTGCAGGTGTTTTGGGTGTTCACGTCGATGCTATGCAATTTTGCGATCATATTCCTCAAACTGAATATCCTGCCGGTTGTTTGGCTGCAGCCTTTTATCTGATCTCAGGTGTTCGTGGCATGGAACGTGGTTCTATTTCTAACCAACGCGATGAAGATGGAAACGAAACTTATGCAAACATGGAACTATTGCGTTTGGCAGTACCTCGTCGCGTTTTCACCCTTTCTCAAATTAAATATGTGGAAGACAGGATGAACTGGCTTTGGGAAAACAGAAGAATGATAGGAGGTCTGAAGTTTATCTACGAGCCACCTGTACTTCGTTTCTTTATGGGAAAACTGGTTCCAACGAGCGATTGGGCAGAAAAACTGGTTGCAAAATTCAAGGAAGATTTTGGCGAAAGTCTCTAATCCTTTCATAAAAAATAATTTCATCAAATACCTTCAACATAATTTTGTTGGAGGTATTTATTTTTTACACTAAAGGTGCTTTTCGATATATTCAAAAGATGAAAAATCATTCTTGCCAAACTGCTTGAAAAATAGTACTTTTGCAATCATTTAATTATATCATATGAATATTCTTCTTCTTGGATCAGGTGGTCGTGAACATGCATTGGCCTGGAAAATTGCTCAAAGTACGCAACTTAACAAACTTTTCATTGCACCCGGAAATCCCGGAACTGCTGCTTTAGGAACTAATCTATCGATTGCTGCAGATGATTTTGCAGGAATTAAAGAAGCTGTACTAACAAACGACATCAGTCTTGTACTTGTAGGCCCTGAAGATCCTTTAGTTAAAGGTATTGTCGATTTCTTTTTCAATGATGAACTACTTTGCAAAATCCCGGTAATTGGTCCTGATAAAACAGGAGCACAACTTGAAGGCAGCAAAGATTTCTCAAAACAATTTATGTTCAGACATAATATTCCTACTGCAGGTTATTTCAGTGTTACCAGCGAAAATATCCATGCTGGCATATCGTATCTGGAAGGCATGAACGCACCTTATGTTTTGAAAGCTGACGGTTTGGCAGCGGGAAAAGGTGTCTTAATCATTCATGATCTTGATGAAGCAATTTCAGAATTGAAAAACATGCTTGAAGGTAAATTTGGTGATGCCAGTAAAACTGTGGTAATTGAAGAATTTCTATCAGGAATCGAATGTTCAGTTTTTGTAATTACTGATGGCATTAACTATCAAATTCTTCCCGAAGCCAAAGATTATAAACGAATTGGCGAAGGTGAAACCGGATTAAATACCGGAGGTATGGGTGCTGTTTCGCCGGTTCCTTTTGCAGATAAAGTTTTTATGCAAAAAGTGGAAGAACGAATCATTAAACCAACTGTAAAAGGATTATTTCAGGAAGGAATAATCTATAAAGGGTTCATTTTCTTTGGTTTAATTAAGGTGGATGGTGAACCGGTAGTGATTGAATACAATGCGCGAATGGGAGA